>NZ_JNIV01000006.1 GCF_000701405.1 Deinococcus marmoris DSM 12784 | reverse complement strand
TGCTGCCGCCCACCGCGCAGCGTGAGCTGCAGGGCCGGATCGAGCGGCTGCACTACGCGGCCGCCCGCCAGCGACTCGACCAGATGACGGCCTGGCTGCTGAACCAGGCGGCGTGTGTGGGCGTGGAGCGGCTCGACTGGCGCACGTTCAGCACGGATTTTCCGGTGCGTGGCCGGGAGATGGCGATGGTGGACTGGTTGCAGAGCTGGCTACCGCAGCGCCTGTACGCCGCAGGGGTGCGGCTGCGCCGGGTGGCGCCGTACGGCACCAGCCAGGGGTGTCACCTCTGTGGCCGCCCGGGGGCACGGACGAGCCAGCAATTTGTCTGCCTGCATGGCTGCGGCGTGATGGACGCCCACGTGAACGCCGCGCACAACGTGCGTCACCGCGCCTGGGGCGGACGTCCGTACGCGCGCCGCAAGCGGCAGCGCCGCCGATAAGGCGCTGAAGCTCCAGGGCCTGGACACAGGGGGGGGGAGGTGCGGGCCCGGCCTGAGCCCTGTCCCCGTTCATCAACCCGCCTGCCAGCTGAAAGAGGAAGAGCGCAGAACAAAGGAGCAACATGCGAAACAGAAACCATCTGGCGTCGCCGCACGTCATTTCCGGCACCGTGCGCGGCCAGCCGTCTGGGGATGGGGGGCGCCTGCCGCGCCCCCAGCAGCTCGAGGGCACGCTCCCGCCAGAATTGCTGGCGCTGCCGCGTTGGTTGCCGTGGGTTGCGCTCCCCCGCGCCAATGGTGGCATCGGCAAAGTCCCGGCGTTGCCCCGGGCGGGGCGGCTGGTCCCGGTCGATTGCCGGAGAGAGGGGGTTTCGTGGCAGGAGGCCCTGGAGCTTGCGCGGGGCCACCGGGCCGGCGGCGTCGGTGTCAGCCTGCCGCCATCGGCTGGCCTGGTGGCGCTGGATCTCGACGGGCCACTGACCCCCGAGATGACGGCGAGGCTGGAGCGGATTGACGGTTACGCCGAGGCGTCTCCCTCCGGCCAGGGGGTCCACGTGTGGCTGCGTGGAACGTTGCCGCGCTCGCGGCGCGAACACCACGCCGAGTGGCTCGCTCGGGACTTTGTGACGGTGACGGGACGGTCGCTCAATGGGCGGGGCCGCCACCTGGGCCACCTGGAACAGGCGGAGGCGGTGCTGGGCACCGGCAAGGTTCCACGCCAGGCTCAGGACACCAGCACGCAGGGACGGCGCGGCTTGACGGTCACGGATCAGGAAGTGCTCCAGCGCCTGCGGCGATCCCGCAACGGTGACCGGGCCATGCAGCTGCTGTCGGGAGCGTGGGCAGATCTGGGCTACATGTCTCCAAGCGAGGCCGACTACGCCGCCGTCCGGTTCCTCGCGTTCTGGACACGGGACGAAGACCAGATCGAGCGCCTGCTGCGGGCCAGCGGCCTCGTCCGAACCAAATATGACCAGCCGGGCTACCTGTCGCGCACGCTGACGCGTGCGCTGGCCCTGGGCGGCCCGGTGTACTCCGGGAAAGGGGATAACGAATGACCCACAACTACGAATTGACCATCTGGCCGGCTCCGGCGCAGGCCGCGCGGCTGCGCCGCATGGGCCAGGCCCAGCGGCGGCTGGAACGGGCGGCGGGCCAGGTGTGGACGCTCGCCGTCCAGACGGGCACGGAGCCTGCCGGGGCAGGGCAGACCTGGGCGGCGGCGGCGGGATTGCCATGGACGCTGATTGACGACGTGGTTGCTCAGGCACACGCAGCGGCGCTCGCAGGCCGCATCTATCCGCCAGCGCGTCAGCCGGCGCTGACCGGGCCGGGGCTGGTGACGCCGCTGGCACCGGGCTCCATCGCGGTGGCAGGTGTGCCGGGACCTATTGCCACAGGTACAGGGGATGCGCGGCAGCTGCCGCGCTGGGCCCGCGAGGTGCTGGGGCGGGAGTACGTGCTCGCACAGCCCGGCACGCTGGCGGTGCAGGTGCCGGCGCTGCAGCGAGCGCGCCGTGTGGACTGGGTGGACATTCGTGAGGAACCGTACGGCTGGGTGATGGAGCTGGGATTCGTCTGGGACGCCTACCAGCCCTGGGGGCTGAGCTGGACAGAGTTGCAGGACCGGCCGTACGATGAGCAGTTGCACTTGCTGATGCGGTGAACAGAGGGAGTGGACGCGCTGCGCGTCCACTCCCTCTGTTGCTTGGACACGGGAGGGGGGGTTCACGGTGTAGTTCGCGAGGTGATCCTGACAGCGGCCAAGTCGGGCTGGACCACGGCCACCTGCCCGCCGGTTCAGGGGGCTCAGGTGCAGCACGCCACCTTCAACCTTAACCTCCCAGTTGATCGCCCGGCTGAATGCTCAGGGCGTCGCGCAGCAGCTTGGGCAGGAACACGCGTCCAGAACGCCACTTTCAGATGGAGTATCATGTTGCCGGATCGGGCCAGGAGTCGATTCAAGCTCACCGCGCGACTCCGCTCTAGGCGTAGAGGTTGGCCTTGCCGTCCGCGTAGGCCTCGTAGATGTGAGCGTAGAGGCTGCCCAACAGGAGGCCCAGTTCATCCTCCTGCGCTCCCAGGCTCCGCAACTCATCGCGGATGGCCTTGCGGACCCGGGCACGGGTCTGCTGTTTCTTGCGCCAGTCCAGCACCAGGGCGCTGCCCTTCAGCTTGTCGATCAGCTGCCGCGCCATCGTCTTGACCGCCTTCTGGTCTTTTGCGCTGAGCTCCGGGCCACCCTGCGCCACCAGGTCGAAGATGGCAAGTTCTTCTTCAGTCAGTCCCTCCCGTACGGCACGTTGGCCTTCCGCGTCCAGGTCCTGACCGAACTGAACGAGTTGCTGGAAAAAGTCCTCGATGTTGGCTGAGCCGAGGTTGTAGTCGTCGATCATGGTCTGGAGCTTCTCGCCGAAGTTCACGCGCGTCTTGTTGAGGCGCGTGAGCTGGTTCACCCGGCCCGTCAGCATGGCCTTGAGTTTCTCGGCCTCGGTGCGCTTGTGCGGGCTCTCCTGGAAGGCCTCAGTCAACTTCCCGAAGTCGATGCGGCTCAGGTCAAGCTTTGGGCCACCCTCCCGCACCCGGTAGCGCTGGGCGATGACGGACTCGTCGAGCAGTTGCTCTACCTGCGCCATGATCCCGTCGTCCTGCGGGTTCTCGCTTCCCGTCACGACGATCAGCATCTCGGCGAGCACGACGTACAGCGCGCGTTCCAGCGTCAAGGTCTGGGCCACCGCGTCAGGCAGCACCGCCTTGTACAGCCGGTCGATCACCGCCACCGAGTCGAGGAACGTCTTCTTAGTCTCCTCGGCCTCCAGCAGGGCGTCGCGGGCGTCCGCAAGCAGTTGCAGGCGGTCAAAGCCGTGCGCTTCGAGCAGGGCGTCCGGGTCAATGCCCCGCGGAGTCAGGAAGGCCCGCATGCTGGCCACCTGGGCTTGCAGGTGCGCGAGCAGCTCCGCCTTGGGCTGCACGGGCGAGTCGTGCCCACTACCGCTGCCCCCGCCGTAGATGGCCAGGGCCCGTTGCAGGTCACGGAACACCCCGATGTAGTCGACGATCAGGCCGCTGACCTTGTGCTCCCAGACCCGGTTGGCACGGGCGATGGTCTGCATCAGGGTGTGGTTGCGCATGGGCTTGTCGAGGTAGATGGTGCTGACACTCGGCGCATCGAAGCCGGTCATCCACATGGCGCAGACGAAGACGATGCGGAGCTTGTCCTGCGGGGCCTTGAACTTCGTCTCGAGGTCCTCGTCCACCATGCGCTTGCGGTGGGTTTTGATGTCCACGCCCTTCGCGGCGAAGTCGGCGATCTCGTTCTGTGCCTGCGACACCACCACGGCCATGTCGGTCTCGCGCATGAACGTCAGACGGGCCAGCAGCGCGTCGCGGGCGTCTCCAGTCGCGTGGGTCAGCTCCGCCTCCAGGCGGGCGATCTCGCCTTGCCAGTGGGCCTGCACCTTGTCGTACATGCGCACTGCCGTGAGCTTGTCGATGCTGACCACCATGGCCTTGCCAAATTGCAGGCGGCCCATGAAGTGGGCCACGATGTCCCGCGCGAGTTCTTCCAGGCGGCTGTCGCGGGTGATCAGCTGGTACTGCCGTCCGAACGCCCGGGCCAGGGACTGCTCGGCCTCGTCGTCCACGGACGCGGCGTCGAGCAGCCCCTCCATGTCCGCCTGGAAGTCTTCATTGGCGAGTTCCAGCTCGGGCGTGCGGTTTTCGTAGTACAGCGGGACGGTGGCATTGTCCTCGACGGCGTCGCGGAAGTTGTAGACCGACACGTAGTCCCCGAACACCTCGCGGGTCTTTTCCTCACCGGCCATCAGCGGCGTGCCGGTGAAGCCGATAAAGGACGCGTTGGGCAGGGCCAGGCGCATGTTCCCGGCGAAGACGTCGTACTGGCTGCGGTGCGCCTCATCGGTCATGACGATCACGTCGTCCCGCTGCGTGAGCGTGGGATACAGCTCGGTCTCGCCCGTGGCCTTGTCCTTGTCGGTGCGGAACTTCTGGATCAAGGTGAACAGGTAGCGGTGGTCCTCTTGCAGCAGCCGCTTGAGGCCCGCACCGCTATCGGCCCGGACCTGGTCCTCGGGTTCGCTGACCGCCCCGGTGCGGGCGAAGGTGGTGTAGATCTGGCTGTCCAGCTCGTCGCGGTCCGTGACCACCACGAAGCTCCAGTTGCCCGGCACACGGCGCAGGACCTTCTGGGCGAAGAAGACCATGCTGAAGCTCTTGCCAGACCCCTGCGTGTGCCAGAACACACCGAGCTTGCCCCGATTAGCCTTGGCCTCTTGCAAGGCGAGCAGGGCGTTGTTCACGCCCAGGTACTGGTGGTTCTTGGCCAGGATCTTCAGGGTCTGGCCGTCGCCCTCGCTGTACAGGATGAAGTTCTCCACCAGATCGAGCAGTCGCCCCGGCTGGCACATGCCCTTCAGCATGGTCTCCAGCCCCGGCCGCTTGGGCTCGTCCTCGCGCTCGACTTTCTTCCAGTCGACGAAGTGTTCCCAGCCCGCCGTCAGGCTGCCCACACGGGCGTCCAGGCCGTTGGAGACGATGATGAACGCGTTCAGGATGAACAGTTGCGGCAGCGTGTCGCAGTAGTCGCGCAGGTTGTCGTTGTAACCGTCCACCAGGTTCTTATGCGCGGCCTTGAGTTCGATCAGCACCAGCGGCAGGCCGTTCACGAAGCCCACCACGTCGGGGCGGCGCAGGTACAGGCCGTCCGGGCTGGTCACCCAGAGCTGCTGCACGGCCAGGAAGCGGTTGTTCGAGGGCGTCTCCCAGTCGATCACCCGCACGCGCTCGGTGACCTGCTCGCCGTCTGTGCCCTCGAAGGTGACGGTCACGCCCCCCTTGAGCAGCTCATACAGCTCGCGGTTGGCCCGGATGGAGGTGGTGTTGAAGCGCTCCAGGGTGAGGACCTCCAGCGCTTGACGCAGCGCCAGTTCGGGCAGGTCCGGGTTCAGGCTCCGCAGGGCCTCTAGGAGTTCGCGCTCCAGAACCACGCCGCGGCGGCTGTCCCGGCCCAGCAGGCTCTCCGGGCCGAAGCCTTCCTCCATCGCGTTGACGGTACGCCAGCCCAACTGCCCGAGCAGGTGCATAGCCGTCTGCTCCACCAGGGTGTCCTCGCTGAAGCTATGCACGGTTGGCACGCACCGTCTGTTCGATCAGGGGGCGCAAGTCGTGCAGGTCAGCTGGACCGGTGAAGCTGCCCCCAAAGTGGCCCGGAGTCCAGTCGGCAATCGGATCAATCCTCGACTCGCCAACAGCCGATGGATTCTCGAGGGCGACGAAAGAGTGGCGGAGCATGAGATAGACCTTCTCCTGATCGATGTACACGCGGCCGATGTCGCGCCCGCCCACCATGTAACGCTCGGCGGATTTGGTGGCCTGCACGGTGCTGTCTTCGGCCATGTCCCGAAAAGCCTCTCGCAGCCCCTGCATCAGCTGGCGCACCTTGGGGGCCCGGTAAGGGATCTCCTGAACGAACTGGGCGTGGACCGCCCGGATCAATGGGAGCGCCCGCGCCACATCGTCGGCAGACCGCAGGTACAGGATGCGTCGCTCTTTGCTGCGTGGTTCCCAGCCCTCGAAGAGGGTTTCCGGCAGGATGTCCGGGTCCAGTGGGCGCACCTCAATCGCCATGTGTCCGTCTCGCAGCAGACCGATGAATTCAACGGGCTGACCGAAGCCGACATAGTCCTGGGTGACGTTGCGCTCCAGGGTGGGGCTGATCTGAAGCAGGGCCTGCTCGAAGGTGTCAAAGGCCGCCTTGGGGCCGTCCCCGAGCGCGTCGATGGCCTCACGCAGGCTCAGGGTTGGCGTGGGCACCGTCCCGACGTCTGGCAGCCTCGCCCAGGTGGTCAGCAGCAGCGGCCAGACCGTGTCCAGTTCGTCCAGACTGGTTATCGATCTTTTCCACCATTTCTTGTCCTTACCTTGGACCCAACCGGATGTGTCGTCTGGCGACTCGCCCAGCCGCACCCACACATTTACGCTGGAGTCATCTGTCGACAGGCTGAAAGCGTAGCGGCTGCCCTTGCGGTAGTTGATCTCCCGGCCCATCACCATGCGGTTCACGCTGGGAAGTTCCAGTGCGCGCTGGTCAAACTCGGTGGCCACTTCGGTCAACGCAGCCGGCAGGGCCATCAGCCGCGCCCAGGGGTCGCGGACAACCGGGCGGCGTCCCTCGGTGCGCAGGCTTTCGAGCTCAGCGGGTGTGAACGTGGGGAGCGGCCAGAGCATCAGGGCACGCTGAGCCAAGCGACTGGTGCGGCCCTGAATGCGCTCCTCATTCCAGCAGGTCTCCTGTGCGATCTCCTGAGCCATGTGCAGACGGCTGAAGGTGTAGCCCTTGGGCAGGTCTGACATGAGGGTATCGCCGGCCTTCATCGGCAATGTCTTCTTCACGTCGAATGGACGGTCCCCAAGCTCGCTGTTGTAGCCAGTGAGGGTTAGGTTGCCGAGGGTATCTACGAGCCGCTTCTGCACCTCGGCCCAGTCCGCACCCAGCATCTCTCGCCACGGCTCGCTGAGGTTGGGGTTCTGCGGCATGACATGCTCGATGGTCAGGTCATCGGTGACCACCAGCTCCCTCGTCCCCATGGCCCGCTCCAGGCGCACGAGAACATGCTTGCAGACGCCCAGGGTGTACAGGTTGACGGTGTGGAACTTCTCAGTGAACACATCGTCGGCTGGAAAGCCACTGCGGTTGCGGTCCTGAAACCGCATCAGGGCGCGCTCCACCGAGCGCAGGTAGGCGGCGCTGTCCTGGTCCCGCACCAGTCCACGGCCCGCACTGGCAAACAGCTTGTTCAAGGGAGCACTGCGGAACTCGCTCACCGCCCGGCGTACCAGGATCGACTCCACCGTCCGCAGGGCCGACACGAGGTCTTGGGTTGTGACAATGCCTTTGCCGTGGTCTTCCAGCAGCTCTAGCACGAACGGCGAGATCACTCCCACGCGCACGTTCAGCAGGTCGCGCAGCGCCACCCGCAACTCCGGGTCCAGGGGCGGGGTGACATCCCGCTCCGGGCGCACCATCACCGCGTAGTGCTGGGCCATGCGCCGGATATCGGCCACCAGCAGCAGAATGTCTTGGTCGCCCAGTGTCTCGCGGTACGCCTTAAAGGTCGCGTAGACCTCCTTCTCGTTGACTAGCGTCCGCGTCCGCACGGTGAGAAAGTCCCGCATGAACCGGTTAAAGGTGTCCGGCCCACTGCCCTCGAACAGGGCCTCCGTAGGCAGCCAATAGTCGCGGCTCAGCTCATCTTGCCGGTCCACTTCCAGGCCCATCAACACGTTGTTGCGGATGAGATCGGCAGCGGTCAGGTCCCGGCCCGTGCTGTTCAGGCTCTCGAAGATCAACTGGGGATCGTCGCGGCCCTCGTGCAGAATGACGGCCACCACTTCCAACTTCCGCAGGCCGATCAGCACCTCGCGCAGAGTCACGCCTGCGTCCGAGAAGCGTTCCCGAAAGAACGCCAGCCCGGCCAGCACCTCTGCCGAGGGCCGGTCAGGCAGCGGGCCGCCGCCCACCAGATGCTTGAAGGTGTCGCGGTCCGCATATGTCGGCAACAGCTTAAAGCGCGACTCGCCGCTCAGGTCTTCGTTGAGCAGGTACAGCTCCCGCCACTTCACCGCTCGCACCTTCTCCACCTCACCCGTCGATCCAAGCGGGAGTTCGAGGTCACCGTCGCGCTCCAGGCACTCCACCAGCGCGGCGATGAGGAGCGTCAGCGTTGTCAGGCGCTGCTGACCGTCAATAAGCCGCGCCCGGCGAAAGCCTGAGCCTCCCATGCCCACGGCGGGCTGGGTATACACCACCGATCCGACAAAGTGCTTGCGACGGCTTGGCTCCCGTCCGGCAGCCAGGACATCATTCCAGAGCTTTTTCCGGTCCACGTTCGTCCAGGAGTACCGCCGCTGATACAGCGGAACCTCGAACTGCTGGCTGCCCGAGAGCAGGTCCAGCAGATCATGCATCTCGGCGTTCACGCCACCGCCTCCGCTTCTGCCACTAGTTCTTCAGCCGCGCCCCGGATGTCCAGGCCCGACACGTCCAGCTCGCCCGACACCAGCCGGGGCAGCAGCAGATCACGGGTGCGGCGGAGGTTGGCGTTGCGCAGTAGAAGTTGTTCGACTAGGCGGCGCATTGGCTGGACACGCATTCCAAAGTCTGCTTGAAGTTGTAACGGTGGGACGAGCAAGGCAGTCATCCCAATGCGCTCTCGGCCAAGTTCCGTTTGACCTGTAGAGCCAACGCCTGCGGCCTCAAACTCTGACTGAAGCCCCATCAATACGAGGCCGAAGTAATCAAGGTCCATCTTCGTAGGGTCAGCTCGAACTATGGTCACATGAGTATCAACGGTCAGGTTCTCAGTCTCTTGATAGACCTGTGCAACCCGTCCCAGCGTCCCAACACCCGTTGAGTTAATAAGCACGTCGCCGAAACGGATCACCTTGATCGGCGGGACTTTGCTGCTGTGACGACGAGCGGGTATCAGGTTCAATCGTTGATCGCGTATACACTTCTGATTGATAACGAGATCATCCGAGTCATCAGTGTACTTTGGAGCTACACCCCGTGTCACAACAGGTGCTACGTCTTTGATCGCCAACCACTCCCACCCCTCCGGCCTGCGCCCCTGCTCGTCTTCCACGAACTCGTCTTGCTCGTGGCCGGGGTAGCGGTACTCCACAAACCACTCGCGGTACAGGGCGCGGGCCATGTCCTCCAGCACCCGCACCCGCCGCGTGTTGTTCTCGATCAGGTCATCGTAGGCCGAGAGGATGGCCGCAATTTTCCGCTGGGTGGGAAGGGGGGGAATGGGAAAGCGGTGTGATTCGATCTGACCACCACTGATATGTGGCACGGTGGCACCTGTAACGATGGGCTTGATGTATGCGGTGAAATCAGGTGATGCGATGACATATCGGAGAAACTTCTGGTCTAACCCTTCGGTAGCTCGCAATCTAGCTACTCGCTGCACCAAGTAGGCGGGCAAATCCTTCTGCTGAATCCAGGCCCACTTCAACCCAGCCTCAATCCAAGGACGATCCATGGCGATCACCACGTCATTCTCTTCCAAGTGGTAACGCTTCTGCACGTCACCGTGCCAGCGTTTCACTCCATCCCAGCGGAGCTTGCCCTGAACGATATTGTCACCCCGAAGGAGGCGGATGTGATCTTCTCCTTCAACAAACTCGGCACTCCTGAAGGATGGGCCAGCAACAACCTTGAGATAATCACCTATTTGAACGATAGGCCAGCCAGCGCGGTTCATAGTGGTCATCCTCGTACTCCCAACAACGCCGCTACGTTCTCGCTGATCTTTTCCTCCAGTTCGTGCGCCTCGGCGGTCAGCACTTCCAGCTCCTCGTTCAGTTCGCCCAGACGCACACTGAAGTCGAAGTCGTCGGCAGCGCGGGCGGTCACGCCCACGTAACGGCCAGGGTTCAGGCTCCAGCCCTGCGTCTCGATCTCGGCACGGCTTGCCACCTTGCACAGCCCCGGAACGTCGCGGTACGCGCCGTCCGGGAACAGTTCATCAAACTTTTCCTTGCTGCCGTGCTTAAACTCCGGAGCCTCGCCCCGGTACACGTTGGCGATGTTGGCGAGGAGTTCCACCTGCTCGTCGGTCATCTCGCGGATGGCCTTGGTCACCTGCCGGAAGGTGTGGCGGGCGTCGATGAACAGCACCGTGTCCTCGCGGGCGCTGCCGCGCTTGCCGTTGTCGTAGAACCACACGGTGGCGGGCAGGGTGACGGTATAAAACAGGTTGCTGCTGGCCGCGAGCATGATGTCCACGTTGCCGCTCTGGATCATCTTCTGGCGGATGAGCTGCTCGCTGCCGCGTGCGTCGCTGGCACTGTTCGCCATGACCACTCCAGCGCGGCCCCTGGCGTTCAGGCTGCTGCTGATGTACTGGAGCCACAGGTAGTTGCCGTTGTCGGTGCTGGGCGTCCCGTACGGCAGACGGGGATCGGAGGCGATGTCGTCCTTCTTGATGCCCTTGACGTTGAACGGCGGGTTGGCCAGCGCAAAGTCGAACTTGCCCCGGCTGCCGTGGATGTCCTCGTAAAAGGTGTTGCCCTGCTTGATGTCGCCGCTCAGGCCGTGTACGGCCAGGTTCATGCGGGCCAGCCGCACGGTCTCGGCGGTCTTCTCCTGCCCGAAGACGCTCAGCTCATCAGTGGGGTTTTTCTTGTGTTCGGTGACGAAGCGGGCCGACTGGACGAACATGCCGCCCGAGCCGCAGGCAGGATCGTAGATGCGCCCGTGGAAAGGTTCCATGATCTCCACCATCAGCTTGACGAGGCTGGTGGGCGTGTAGAACTCGCCGCCCAGCTGGCCCTCGCGCTTGGCGAACTCGCCCAGGAAGTACTCGTAGACCTTGCCGAAGGCGTCACCTTCCAGGCCAGCGGCGATCTCGCTGAAGTTGAACGCCTTGAGGAGCGGGGCCAGCACGCTGTTGTCCAGGCGGTTGTAAATCTTGGGCAGCACGTCTTTCAGATCTTCGTTCTCAGTCTCGACGGCCTTCATGGCGTCGTTGATGGCCTGCCCCAGGTTGGCGCTGTCGGGCAGGGCCAGCAGGCGGCGGTAGCGGGCCTGCTCGGGCAGGTACATCACGCCCTCGGCCTGGAAGTCCATCGGCTCGGCGTCCGTGCCCAGCGTGGCCTGCGCCCCCTCGAAGCGGTGATCGGCATAAGCCAGGAAGATCAGGCCCAGGACCGGGGTGCTGTACTCGTGGCTGCGGAGCTTAGAGTTGGCGCGCAGGTTGTCTGCGGCAGCCCATAGGCGGCGCTCGACTTCGGTAGTAGAGGTCATGTGTGCTCCAGCATAAAGGGGTCAGGTGCCCACCGAGGCCGTAATGTTGCTGGGAAGACCAACCACTGCCGCAACATGCGCTCGCCCCGGCTCGCCGCGCGGATCGGCCAGACAGCCTGAAAGATCTGCCCATCCGCGAATCCGCGCTCAACAAGGCTCAACCCATGTGTCAGCGAGAACACCCTAGTGCAGCGTTCAATTAACACGAATGGCTTCATAGTGGCTTCGGAGCGTCCGACGAGCGACCTGGGTTGAGAACTGCCAGTTCAGCGTGATTCCAGCGCGTTCACGCGCTGTGACCCAGGTCTCGACTTCCGAAGAGAGCCGTTGCAGCGAAGGGATACGCCGATTCAGACACTGCCGCTGAAGGGCGCTGAATTCCAGCTCCGCCATGTTGAGCCAGGACGCATGGATCGGCGTGAAGACCCACTCGAATCGGCCCACCAAACGGTGGGCCTGCTCTGGAGGCATCCACTTGTAGAAACTGCCGCCATGATGGGTGTTGAGGTTGTCCTGCACCAGGGTGATTCGCACCGCCTCTGGATACGCCCGCTCCAGATCCTGCATGAACGCCGTGTATTCCTCGGCAGTTCGTCGGGCACACACTTTCGCGAATCGGCGACCGGTGCGGGGTTCGACTGCCAGGAGCAAGGCACAGCTCCCAAAGCGCTGGTACTCGTAGTCTTGCTTCGCGACTCGTCCCGGTTCCATCGGAACCGGGGCCATCGCGTCTCCGATCAGGAAGCAGGGTTGCTCATCGAAGCACAGCACGGGAAAACGCTTGTCATAGGGGCGTGCGTAGACGTCCAGAACACGCTCCATCTCGCACAGGAATTTCGCCGTTAGTCGCGCGATACACCACTGTCTTTTGCGGTGCGGCTGAACCGCGTTTTTTTAAGCATGTAGAACACTGTCGACGGCGCAATGCCGTCCACAACGTTCAATTCCACCGCTTTCTCCGCCAGCAGACGAATGCTCCACCGTGCATGGCCTTTGGGGGCCTCACTGCACGCGAGTGCCGTGATGGCCGCCCGGTCCTTGCCATCAAACTTCGCGGGTCGGCCCGTATGTGGCGCATCAAACAGTGCCGCTTCAAGACCACCGAGGACAAAGCGTTTTCGAGTGGACTGCGCCATCTGGACGCTGATCCCAAGGGCCTCTTTGATGTCCGAGTCGGCCATCTGCCGATGGGCCATCAGCAGAATCCGGGCGCGGGTCATGACCCGCGCCTTGCTGCTCCCTTTCGTTGTGATGGCGTTCAATGTCCGTTCCTGCTCTGGACTCAACTCCACTTTGTAGCGTAAGGATCGGCTCATACCCTCACTATGTCAAATTGAGGAACGCTGCACTAGTTCTGGGAGCCTTGGAACAGCTCCCCTGGTCGCTGCGTGAGATCGGGGTTCTTCGGATCATCTTCGTGCTGGATCGGGGCTTTGGCGACCTCAAGGTGCTGCGCTGTTTTCAGCGGCTCCGGGTGGATTGATGTGATTCGCGCTCGACAGGTCAAGCGTCGAATCCGTCTGACGCAGACCGGTGAAGAACGCCCGCGTCCTTCAGTCAGAGATCCCGAGCTGTCGCAGGGCCGTGTCCAGGCCGTCGGAGTCGAGCGCGTGGGCGCGCTGGGCGATGTCCTGGGTCAGGGTGTCTAGTCCAACGAGTAGGGCATGGCAGACCTTCGCAGACGTGGGACGGCGAGGCGGCCAGGACGTGTTACTTCTGTGGCAAGAAGCCTGACGTGAGAACACGTTCTGGCCGGGTAGCCGCCTCCTCGACCGGGCTGTCATAGTCTCTGGGATGCAGACCTCTCCGAATCGCCACCACCTCGGCGCAGATGACTGATCCACGCGACGACTTCCCCACGGCACTCACGTACCTGACCACCCTGCAGGAAATGCAGGCCCGGGGCATCAGTGAAACCACGCTGCGCCGGCGGCTGAGAACCTGGGGGATTGAGCGGGCACGGGGCGCGGACGCAGTCGACGGAGCGCGCCAGCATGCCCTCAAGCTCTCGCCCACGATCGCGGAGAGTGTGCGGCTGATCCAGCAGCGTCCCGAGTCCCTCGCCCGCCCGGATCTACTGGCCCACGATGTGCTGACCACAGCTGCACCTGGGGTCAAGCAGGCTTTCAAGGTTGCAGCCGCACAGCTTGACCCGAAGATCGCCGCCGCTGCATTGGCCGGGAAATTCGCGATCGACCTGGCCGAGGAACTCGCTCTATACGGGCCGACCGACTTGATCACCGATCTCGATTATGTGCCCCTGCTGACGGCCATGGGTCTCCCTGAGGTCTGGGCACAGGCCGGGGACCGGATGCGGGTCTGGGACGCGATGTACCACCTCCTCAAGTCCATTCGGAATAACTGGGTGTACCGCCCGTCGAGCCCCGACATCTGATCGACGCTTCGGTGACATCTAGCGCGTGTGGCACAAAATGGATTTGATTCGCTCGAAAATCCATACGCCATCTCCATTCCAGGCCGCATAGACGGAAACATGTTGAGCGCTCACGGAACCAAGCCGGAGGACAAGCACCACGGTCGCTTGCTGCTGACCAGTCGACTCAAAGCTCACGGTCAGATATGGGCGCGGCCACATGGGGGCGAGCTAAAGCATCCATGGCCGCCCCGCTGTCATTGTCTTGCATCCACCATCGGGGACAGGACGACTGACGCCGGGGCACTAAAAGTGGCGAGCGCCAGGTCAGCCGGGTCAGGGCCCCACCCAACGCATCAACTGGACACCCAGCGCATACCGCGCTATGCTGTACGACATCAAAGGCGACCTCCGGGTGGCCTTTTTCATGATACCCGCCACTTCAAGCCCCACAGTCCACGCGCTGAGGTAAAACCGCGCATGGTGGTTCCTCCTGTGGGCAGTGTCAGGTGCCGGCGCGTCAGCTGTTGACGTGCTGCGCCGGCCGGGCGCCGCATCACGCACTGACGCGGCCCACCCGCACAGTGAAGGCACGACGGAGACCCGTGCTTCCTAGGAGGTTCCACGTTGATGATCCTGCCCTGAGGCCCGATCGACCAGACCCCGCCCACGTCCTGTGGCACGGGACTCACGTCATGGCCCTGCCCGCCCGCGCTGCCCGAACCGTCCCCATCGCAAACCTGCCCAGCGGGGACGTCATGAAAGGGTGAGACCGGGGCACCCGGGTGCCTGCGACCGCCTACCATGTTCGGCAATGGATTTCACGCCCGAGCAGACTCGCATCGTCGAACATGGAGACGGACACGCACTGGTCTTCGCGGTCGCCGGCAGCGGCAAGACAACGACGCTGGTCGGCCGCATCTCTCACCTGGTCACCCAGCGTGGCGTACGGCCGACGCGCATCCTCGCGACGACCTTCTCGCGGGAGGCGCGCCGCAGCCTGGAGGGCAAGCTCGCGGCGTTTCCTGAATGCACCGGCGTGTCCGCGCTGACCCTGCATGCCCTGGCCACACGGATCGTCGACCGGGGCCGTGAGATGGGCCTTACGGAACTGGTGATCGGCGAGGACCACTTCAGCTCCCGCCTCTTCGCGGCGGCGCGCCGGGCGCTGCTGGCTGACCTGGGCGATGACGAGCGCGAACTTGCGGCGAGACTCCGGCAGGTGACATTCAAGGACTTCTCCACTTATCTGGGCATTCAGAAAGGCAATCTGAAGCTGCCGTATGTGCCGGCCGACCTGCCTGCGGACGCCGCGGCCCTGATCTCAGCTCCAGACAGCGGGCCTGACGCTTACGCGCGGCTCTACGCCCTGCACGACGAACTGCGCCGCCGGGAAGGCAAACTCGACTATGACGACCTGATCGTGGCGGCCTGGATCCTGATGAGCCGGTCTTCAGCCCTACGGGACGACATTGCCTCCCGCTGGGACTATGTGAACATCGATGAATTTCAGGACGTGAACCTGGCGCAGAGCGAAATGATGCACCTCGTGGGGGCGCACACCCGTTCATTCATGGCCATCGGGGACGACGATCAGACCGTCTACCAGTGGCGAGGAGCGCATCCACGCTTCATTCTGGGCTTCTCGAAGCGCTACGGAGCCGCGCAGTACACCCTGCCCAGCAACTTTCGCTGCCCGCTGGGCGTCATCGCGCTGGCCGACTGGGTCATTGCTGAAAACCGGGTACGGGCCCCCAAGCGGCTTCGGGCCACGCGCGGCGGGAGCGGCGTGCAGTTGCATCCCCCTGTGGACGGGCAGGCGGCGCGCGTGGCCCTTCAGGTGATCGGAGAAGGCCGCAGCCCCGAAGACGTGGTCATCCTGATGCGAACCTACGCACAGTCCGCAAAGATCGAGCAGGTCTTCCTCCACGAGAAGACCCCCTACCGCTTGATCGGGGCAGCCCCGTTCTACCGGCGTCCTGAGGTGACGACGCTCGTCGCCTACGTTGAACTGGCGCTCGCCGACCTGGACGTCGCTGGTGGGGTGCCGCTAGACGCGAAGCGGCGCGAGCGGGTTCAGGGGCTGTGGCGCAACGTCGCGAACCGGCCGTCACGGTACCTGCGTGCGCCCGACGTAGAGGCGATTGCCCGGCAAGCCTGGCGGGGAACACAGACCCTCGCCGGGGCCCTGGCCGCCGCCGCCTCACAGCAGCCTGAGCACGTTCAGCGTCCCCTCAGCCTGCTTTCCACCTGGCTCGATTTCCTGACCGAGGACCTGGGCACCTCGCCCGGCCGGGACGTCCTCCTGGATTTCGTGAGCGCCATCGGCTACCGGGAATTTCTGATCAAGACCGCCCCAACCGAGGAGTTCGGCGCCGAGCGGGCGGGCAGCATCGACGCCCTTGCAGAGATGGCCCAGACCCGCTCGCTCGGCGCACTCGTCACGCATCTGGCGGAACTGGGCGAGCAGGTGAAATACGAGGAGACCCTGCGGTTGCGCGGGGCCGACGACGTGCCGCGCGTGACGCTCATGACGGCCTTCCGGGCCAAGGGGCTGGAGTGGCCGGTCGTGATCATTCCAGACTGCGTTAGGGGGGTATACGCCTCCAAGCCCAGTGCGGACGCGGCCGCCAGCGAGGAGGAGCGGCGCGTGTTCTACGTGGCGCTGACCCGGGCCCAGGAGGAACTGCATCTGATCACCGGGGACGATGACACCACGGACTTCCTCGAGAAGGTGAACTACACGTCCGTGGTGGGACAGCATGACCGTCTGGCCGGGCTGCTGGAGCGTGCGCCGGGGACATGGACGGCGGGCGACACCCTTGAAGCCGCCGAACTCCTGGGCCGCTACGAACACGAGGCCTACGTGCAGCGCTGGACCGAACCGGGATACCGCGCGCGTTTGCTGGGCCGCTTCCAGGCGCTGCGCGCGCGCCTGACAGCACAGCCCGAGGACGACGCGAGACGCGGGGCCGAGCGCACACTGAACTTGGACACGTACACGCTGCACGGTCCCCTGCACACCCAGGGTGAGCGCGACCAGGCGGGGCTTGGCGACCTCGGCGCGCTGCTGGATGGGCGGCGCGCCCCGCAGCCGCAGGCCCCAGCCCCCGGCGCAGCGTCTCCGAAGCGCGTGGACGCCCTGGGACGCGCGGTCGGTCAGGCGGCCAGTTTCCAGCCTGGGGAGCAGGTGCGGCACGCACGCTTTGGGGTAGGCGACGTCCTCACGGTCGGGGAAGCTGGCGGCCAACTGGAGGCGTTGATCCGCTTTGAAAGTGGGACGAAAAGGATGGCCCTGGCATTCACCCGCCTCGAACGCGTCTAAAGAAAACCTTAATGTTCTAAGCCGCTGCACATTTGCCTGAACATCAGAAGACGCCTTGCTTTACGATCAATCCATCTTGCTCCTTTTTATCTTCACGACCACCGTGGATACCCGTGGCCTCTCCTGAAGAGAGAATCATTGAGGCCCTGTCGGCCCACGGTGCCCGCACGCCCGCACAGCTGGTCGCGCTGGGCGTCATGCGCACTGAGGGAGCCGTCCTCAAGGCGGCCAGTGCCAGTGAGGGCCGCATCCTCAACGAGCACGGCCGCCTGCACCTGCCTGGTCAACTCCAGGAGCCTCAAATCACCCTTGATCCTGCTGAGCGCCTGAGCGACTACGTCATCTTTGACTTGGAAGCCACGTCTGCGGACGCCGATACGGCGCTGATCCTCGAGTTGGCCGCCGTGCGGGTGCGGGGCGGCGCCGAGACCGCTCACTTCGAACGGCTGGTCAGCGGCGTGGCGATCCCGCGGGAGGTTGCCCAACTGACGGGGCTGAGCGCTGAGCTCCTCGGAGAGCGGGGCGTCTGCCTCACGGACGCCCTGCGCGACTTTCTGGAGTGGCTGGGCAGCGACGTCCTGCTCGCCCACAATGGCCAGGGCTACGACCTGCCGGTATTGAGGCGCGCCCTGGAGTCCACCGGACTGGAGCTCGGTTCCCGCCCAGTGCTCGATTCGCTGCTGCTCGCTCCGCTGGCCTTCGCGCGGGACGCCGAACCGCCGGAGGTCTACAAGCTCGAGACGCTGCACGCTCTGGTGGCCGGGCAAGTACACGCCTCGGCCCACCGGGCCCTTGACGACTGCCGGGCTACCCTGCGGGTCGTGACGGCCTGCGTGCAACGGCTCCTGGACATGCCAGCCGCCGACCGCACCCTGCTGGCGCTCCTGCCAGTGCCGGAGTTCGCGCTTGCCTGGCAACGGCCAACCATCGCGGCCGGAGCGCTCGCCACGCTCACGACGGCGGCGCTGCGCGTCAACGCTGAGCGCGCCCACGTCTTTGCGGCTGGCCAGAAGACGCCGCAGACCTGGCAGGACATGCTCCCCACGCCGCGTCCCGGTCAGGAACGCATGCTCGATGCGGTGGCCCAGACGCTCAGGGAGGCCGGGGTCAGCGTGATCGAAGCGCCAACCGGCACCGGCAAGACCCGGGGGTACCTGCTCCCCGCCCTTCTCCAGGGTCAGGCGAAGAGCCCCATCATCGTCAGCACCTACACCCGGCAGCTCCAAAATCAGGTGTTGGCCGAGGCGCAGGCGCTGCGGGATTCAGGTTTCAATCTGAGCGTGCTGGCGCTCAAGGGACAGTCGAACTACCTGTGCCCAGACCGCCTGGCCGGCTGGCTGCGGGGCAAGCACGACCCCGAAACCGGGCGGCTGTACATGCCGCCGGGAGAGGCGCGCGCCGCGGCCTTGCTGCTGCTCCACGCAAGGGTCGGCGAATTCGACCACCTGCCGCCCACGCCGCTGCGCTTCTCGCCCGATTTCCGGCGGCTCAGGCAGACGGTGGCCACCGTCCGGGCCCGCTGCAGCGAAGGCTGCGAGTTCCATCAGCATTGCGCCTACTTTCCGATGTTTCAGGCGCGGGAGAGCGCCCAGGTCATCGTGATCAACCACGCGCTGCTGTTCCAGACGCTCATTCAGGGCAAAGACGAGCTCGCTGGCGTGCCGATCACGCGGGTGGTCGTCGACGAGGCCCACGACCTGAGCGACGCGGCGCAGCAGGCGCTGCGCCGTGAAGCGGGCGTGCAGGGCCTGCGCGGCCTGCTGGGCGAACTCCTCGAGCAGCGGCCCCGCCGGCTGGGGGCTGCCGCCGGGCCACTGGGCCGCGAACTGCTCGCGCTGCTGGGGCCCTACGCCGAAAGTGTGCCCGGCGGACGCACATTGATGGGCGATTTGCGCAGCCGCCTGAGCGATCTACCGGACGCGCCGGACAAGGTGCTGGGCCGCGCGCAGGAATGGCTCTCACGCCAGACCGGCGTACCCGAGAACGTCACGCGGGCCTTCTCGGCCTGGAAGCGGCGGGTGGTCAGCGAGCAGGGCTTCCTCTCCGGGGCTGAGGCGCAGGCGGCGGAGCACCAGGCCTACGACGTGCTCGGCCGCATCCGGCAACTCGCGCCGCGCCTTCAGGACCTGCGCGACGATCTGGAGCAGTGGCAGCGGGCGCTGCGCACTTTCGCCATGCAGTACGGACAGGGGGGGGGTGGCTTCGGGTACACCGCAGCCGTCACGCCCGCCTTAGCCGATTCGGCCGAGTTCCGCGCCGTGCGCGAGGGCGGGCGCAAGGTGCTGCCCCGAATCGCGCTGCTGGCCGGCTTCCTGCGCGAACTCGGCCAGTTGCCCGCCCTCAAAGGCGAGGTGGAGATTTTGGCAGGGCGTCTCGACGCCGCCCATGAAGCCCTCAAGGGCCTGCTCGGGCGCGATCCGGGCCAGGACGTCTATGCCGTGAGCGCCAGCGACGACGACGGCAGCCTCTGGAGCGTGCCACTGTGGCTGCACGAACGCCTCGCCCCGCTGTGGGCGGGCCTCAAGTCGGTGGTCTTCACCAGCGCCACCCTGCGGATTCCCGGCAGCGAACCGGGGGTTGGCACCGGAGAGACCGCAGATTTTGGCCTGTTCCAGACGGAACTGGGTCTGCCCAAAGCGCAGTTTGTCACCCTCCCACCGACCCTGCCCTACGAGCTTGGGCAGGTGATGCTCGCCTCCCACCTGCCCCTGACGCGCCAGCCCACCTACCCGGCGATGGCGGGACAGGAGCTGTCCTACCTCGCGCCGCAGCTGCCGCACCGCTCGCTGCATATCCTGACCAGCAACGAGCGTCAGCGGGGGGTCTCGGGCGTCTTGCGGGACGCCGGAATCGCGCACCTGTCGAGCGTCAATGACGGCCCAGACCGGGTCGTGCGGGAACTCGGCCAGCGCGCCACCGGCATGGCGCTGGGCTCGGCCGGCTTCATGCAGGGGGTAGATATCCGCCACCTGAGCATGGTCAGCCTCGACCGGGTGCCCTTCCCCATCCCGGATGTGGTGCTCAGCCAGCAGCGGGTCGCGCTGGGAGATTTCGAGAAGTTCTGGAACACCATCTACCTGCCGCGCGCCGTCTTGAAGTTCGTGCAGGCCTTCGGCCGTCTGATCCGCGACGGCCGCGAGGGGAGCGGGCCCGGCGCCTTCGTGCTGTGGGACAAGCGCCTGCCCGTCAGCCACTACCAGAGCCGCTTCCTGGGCGCGCTGCCTGTCCCGCCCCAGAACATCCACCGCCTCCACAGCCGCGAGGAACTCTACGCAGCCCTCAGCGCGCTGTACGGCGCTCCGCTGGCCATGCCGCCCCTGGTGTCCGCCAAGGGCCGGCTGCTCGCCGAACTGCGGGGCGAACTCGCCACCCTGCCCCGGGAGGCCTGGCCGGCCCTGCTCGAGCGCGGTCTCCAGGAAGCCTTCGAGATCCCCCGCGCTGCGCTGCGGCCCGGACAGCTGAGCGGCATGACCGCGGCGCTGGACGGCCGCGACGTGCTGACCGTGCTGCCCACCGGCTCAGGCAAGAGCGTGATCTTCCAGCTGCCGGCCCTGCTCGCGCCCGGCTATACCCTGGTGATCTCTCCGCTCGTCGCGCTGATGCAAGATCAGGTGCTGCGGCTGCAGCAGCTCGGGTTACCGGCGGCCGGACTGTGGGGCGGCCTCTCGCGCGGTGAGCAACTCGCGCAGATCCGTGACACCCAGCGCGGCGACGTCAAGCTGCTCTACGTCGCCCCCGAACGCGTACAGCGCAGCCGCGACCTCCAGGAACTGATGCGGCAGCGTCCGCCGGCGCGCGTCGTGTATGACGAGGCCCACTGCCTGACCGAGTGGGGGCACGATTTCCGGCCCGACTACCTCAAGGTGCACGAGTCCCTGCGGGGCCTCGGCCTGCGCCCTCCCGTCTCGGCGTTCACGGCGACGGCGACGCCAGCGGTGCAGCGCCAGCTCACCGAGCTGCTGGAGATGGACCGCCCGCTGCACGAGACCCAGCCGGTCGCGCGGCCGAACCTGCACTACCGGGTCATCGCAACCACCAAGGGCCAGCGCGATCAGGTGCTCGTCGACCTGATCATGGGCCTGCGCCGAACCCCGGAAGGCCGCGAAGGCCGCGTCATCGTGTACGCCGGCAGCCGGGACGCCACCGAACGGGTGGCCGCGCTGCTCGGCGAGATCGGCGTCCAGGCCGCGGCCTACCACGCTGGGTTGTCCCCGGCGATCCGGGCAGAGCTCGTCGAACTCTTCCAGGACCGCGCCATGCCAGTGATCGTGGCAACCAACGCCTTTGGCATGGGCGTCGACGCCCCGGACATCCGGCTGGTCGTGCATTACGACGCGCCGCTCTCGCTCGAGGCCTACGTTCAGGAAGCGGGGCGTGCGGGACGCGACGGCGCGCCAGCCTACGCGATGTTGCTCAAGTCCGGCAACATCCGCCGGCGGGCCACGAACATGATCGGCAAGAGCTATCCCGGCGGCAAGGAGGTCGAGGCGCTCCTGAGCCGCATCTCTGCGGCCACCTATCCGACCGAGCGTGAACTCGCCGACGAGGACGTCGATATCTCGCGCCTCTCCACGGTGCTGCACCTGCTTCAGGAAGCCGGCGTCGTGCAGGCTGATTTCGTCCCCGGCCCTTACCGGGTCTTCGCGCTGTACGGCGTGGAGCCCCCGGCCGATCCACAGGTGGCCCAGCTCCTCGCGGCTGAAGGCGCCGTGCACCTCACGCGCGAGTTCGGCAAGGAAGGGGCGGCCGCCCTGCAAGATCGGCTGCACGCCTACGCACAAGAAGGCCGGCTGGGCGTCAGCCCCCTTGCCCCCGCGCTCGATGTCCGCATCGTCCGCTGGAACCTGGCGGCCTATGAGGAGAAATGCAAAGCGCTGCGCAAGCAAAAGCTGGCGCGCTTCGAGGACTTCGAGCACTTCCTCACTGGGCAGACCTGCCGTGAGTACAAGTTGCACGCCTACTTCGACGCCGAACGGCAGCCCTACCACCGCTGTGGACGCTGCGACGCCTGTGAGCCTGGCCTCAGCCTGCCGTGGAGCGGGCAGCCCAGCCAGAACCTGAGCGACATCTGGAATCCCGAGCGCGAATTGCTGCGCATGATGCACTACTTCCAGCACCAGTCTGCTGGCGCCGGCAAGGCCCGCGGTCGGGGCACCCTGATCCGGCTCCTGCAAGGCGAAGACGGGCAGATGCGGGCCGGCACCTTCAAGACCTATTCCAACTTTGAGAAGAGCGCGCCAGGTTACCGCCTGCTGCGCTTCGTGGATGACAAAAAGATTGAAGAGACCATCGACCACCTGACCCACCAGGGCAAGGTGGCGGCCGTGACCGAGGGCGGGTTTCCAGTCCTCGGCCTGACCGAGGCTGGCCTGAAGGAGGCGCAGAAATGGACGCGACCCTAGTCGCCCGTGAGCTCGAGATGACGCTCCTTGCTAAGGTGCTTGAAAGCCGCTACGTCGACGCCAGCAGCAACCTGACCATGCCGGCGGCCGCGCTGCTGCACCTCATGCGCGCTTACCTGGGCCCGGAAATTGATCTGCGTGACCTGCAGTCGGCCGCCGCGTCCAGCCAGATGTTGGAGTTG
This sequence comes from Deinococcus marmoris DSM 12784, assembly GCF_000701405.1. Classification (GTDB taxonomy): domain Bacteria; phylum Deinococcota; class Deinococci; order Deinococcales; family Deinococcaceae; genus Deinococcus; species Deinococcus marmoris. The sequence goes on along the minus strand of NZ_JNIV01000006.1, from coordinate 66,863 downwards.
ACGTCCTACATGCGCGAGTACCGCGTGGCCGACGTTGCCAGCGCGCAGGGCGTGAAGCTTTCCCTGCACCACTGGAATCCGCTGGCGGCCTCCCGGTCTCCTTTCGAAGCTCTGCTTGCTGCCCACGCTGACCGCCCACGCCCGCCCATCGCCGCCACCACCTTCCGCGGCGGCCTGCTCGGCACCAAGCCAGTCACGTTTGAGATTTGCAATGAGGGCTACGGCGCGGGTCACGACGTCCAGGTCAGGGGCATCGATGCCCCTGACTGGGTCACCACCTCGGTCAACGGCCGCAAGGTGACCGTGGCCGCCTCACCCACGCAGGCCGGCGTGTATTCGGGCACGCTGACAGTGCACACCAACGCCAATGACGTACCCGTCCAGCTCTGCACCCAGAGTGCCGCCTTCACGCTGCTAGACCGCGACGAACTGACGCTTGAGGAGCTGCTCACCGTTCATCCGGACATCGACCGGAACGCGACCATCACCCTGATCGAAGCCCACCTCGCGCGCCTGCGCTTCGAGCGTCTTCCTGGCGGCGTGTTCATCCGCCGGGGGGTGCACGTGCAGAGCCAACGCGTGGATCACTGGTGGCTGTCGACCTCGGCCATTACTGGCGGCAGTCTGCCGGCCAGCGGCTACCCGGCAGAGTTCACGGTCTACGCCGACGAGGGCGCCAAAACAGACAAGTACGCGGTTAAGGTCACCGCCCAGCACGGACAGCTCGGGGGGGATCTCGGCGAGCTCTTCGATCTTCTGGACATCCAGGACGGACAGAAGCTTCAACTGGCACCCTACAAGGGCGGCTTCAAGGCGACGTTCAGCCCCGCCGAGCCGTGGCGCACCGCGGCCGGGCACACCTACTGGCTGCAGGGACCGCTCGCCGCCGTGATTCAGCAGCCGGACGTGCTCGACAGCCTGCTGCGGCTGTCGGACGACAAGAACGTCACCGTCAACCTGCTGCTGAGCGGAGACGGAGGCGAAGAATTGCCGGCCGACCTGACCCGGCAACACCGCGCGGGCCGCCTCACGATCCGCTGGACACCGGCGCGTCTCCCCTACCGCCTGATCGTCTGCGGCGAGGATCACTCAATGTATCTTCCGCCCCACGGGGGCCTGCAGCGGCCAGCCACACCGCCCCAGGCCCTGTGGGAGGCCTCGGCGCCGCTGCTGGGACTGGATTTCCGCGAGCAGGCCTGGCAGCGGGGCCGGGGCGACGGCGCGGGCGAGGGTGGCCTGCTCGATCTGGAGCTCAGTGTGGCCATGGCTCGCCTCGCCGAGGCGCTGAAGCCGGCGTCCACGCCGGACACGCCTCCAGAGATCAGCGTTCTGCAGCGCGAACAGCTCTCATCACAGCTGCCAAGGGTCGCGGCCGAGTTGCGAGTCCATGTGCGGCCCGTGCTGGCGGCGCCTCACCTCCAGGGACTGCAGCTGAGCGCCCCGCAGGTCAATGCCGCTGGCAACGGCTACCGGGTCACGGTGGGAGGTTACCTGGTGGCCCGCCATCAGGACATCGGCCGGCAGCGGGAGTGGGCCCGGTATCTCGGTGGGCTGTACGGCGGCGTGATTCATCACTCGCAACTGCGAAAACTGGTGGAGGCCTTCACCGGGCAGAGCATTGAGCCCACCTCCTTCGTTACGGCCTCTCTGGATGTGATGGGCTGGGCAGGCAACGGGTACCGGCGTCCTCGCCAGGGCTGGGAACCCACCAAGCGTGAACTGGTACCGTTTGCCGGCGAGGTCATCGCCCACCTGGGCCAGGACGCCGGCCTGGACTGGCTGCGGCGCAACGTCGCAGCCAGCGAGGAACAGCTCAGCCGCGCAGTGGGCAAAGCCAGTGCCGCCCTGCCCAGTGATGCGTCTCCAGCGCCGGCCCGCACTCTTCCAGACCGAAAGTCGAAGGTTCCAGCGACCAATCATGCTCAGGGTAGTCGCCCGCCGTCAAAGCCGAATTCTCGCGAGACATCCAAAAAAACACCAGCGCTCCCCGAGGTGACCTTCGCCCCACTGACCACTCTGAGTGAGACTCTTCCAGACCCCCGCACTGCCTCCGCCCTGGCGGTGAAGGACGCTGTGAAGCGCCTGGTGGTCGCCGAAGGCCCCATGACAGAAGATGGGCTGATCCGGCGGTATGCGGCGCTGGCCCGCCTCAATCCTGTGCAGGTGCGCTCCAGGACGCTTGACGCGGCCCAGATGGCTGAAATCGCCGGAGACGTCCTGCGCCGCACTGCCCGGGATCACACGGAATACCTCGTGCCTGGACAGACTGTCAGGCTGCGTGAACGCGGCGCCCGCCAGCCCGAGGACATTCCCCTGAGTGAGTGGCGACTGCTCTTCCACTCACTCCGGGTCAAACCGGACAACAGCACCGAAGCGGAAGCCTTTTCCGTCGCAACAAGCGCATTCCGCTTCGGGAACGCCGGTGCCAGCGTCCGGCCGGTCATCATGCATGCTTGGCGCACCGTCGCGCAGGTGGATCATTCCAACTAAACTACAGCAAATAACAGAATAGTTGCGTTGGGAAGTCAAGTGCGACTAACTCCCGAAGCGGGACCAAGCCATCCAAAATTCTTCCAGGATTGCGCTTCTTTTCTGTCAAGTGCTCTAGGGTACGGCTAAAGCAAGAACAGAAATCCGCTCCAAGAGGCCAAGTCACAATTGAGCCGTGCGATAACGGTCATTTGTGCGCCCCAGAGGGCATCCCATAGAAATCGGCGTTCTTGGGTTGCACATATCTCTTGCAGAAGTCAGAGCAATGGCGAGAGGTTTGCGGAAGTAGTGTCGTCCACGACGTAGACAATGGTAGGCGTGTCAGACAGCAGAACTTGACCTCTCATTCGAGTTGGCCAAAAATCGGGCCTTCGCCAGGTTAAGCCCTACTCCTGAAGCCCCCTTCAAAGCAGGTGAACGTCAAGCGCCAAGCCAACCATTCGTGCTGGGAAAGATTACGCGTGATGCGTTATGCTAGGAGCGTTGTACATCCGTCCTGAGTCAGCCCCCCATCCTTGTGAAGGAGATGATCTTCTATCGCCAAAGCCATCAGCGCTCGTCAGGGAGGCGACGATCTTCAGGCCCTGCTGTTCTGGCTACACGCCTGCCGCCTGGTTCATGCTGAGGAGCACGTGGCGGAGCTGGGTTTCGAAGTCGAGGGGGCGTCCGGCTTCGACGACATCATGCTGCGCTATGACCCACCCATCCCCGACGGCCGTGGCGGCCAGACCCATGTGGATTACGAGCAGGTCAAGTACCGGGTCACCCACAAGGGGCAGGTGGGCTTTGCGGATCTGACGGACCCTGCGTTCATCGGGGCGACCAGCGAGTCATTGCTTCAGAAACTGCACCGCGTTCAGCAGCAGCACGCTCCGAACGGGCAAGGGTCCCGCTTTATCCTGCGCCAGCCCTATCCCATCGACCCGCAGGATCCGCTGGCCGGACTGGTCAGTCGTCGGGAAGGCGCAATCCGGCTGGAGGTGCTGTTCGATGGCACCGGTGATCGTTCGGCCATGGGCCAGGTGCGCAAGCAGTGGCGCGAACACCTGGTTGTCGATGACGCTGGATTGCGCCAGGCGCTGACTCCGCTGCGGCTCAAGGGGGAAATTCACGACCTGGAAGAGGTTCAGGCGAGACTCAACAGTGCACTGGACGCCGCCGGCTTTCACCCCGTTCCTCGCGGCCAGCTGCACAACCCTTACGAGCAGCTACCCTGGAAGCTGTTTGCTACCCAGGGCGAGGTGAAGCTGGACAGCGCGGGCCTCACGCAACTGATGCGTGACCAGAACCTCTATGTCGGCCCGCCCCGCACCCAGGCGAGGGTGCGCCGTCTGGGAGTGCGCAGTTACGCCTGGAACTCCGATTACATCGTTGCAGACCTGGAGGCCCACCTCTGTTGTCTGAGCCACTTCGACGATCGCGTGATCCGCGCCCCCGAACTGTGGAAGACCCATGTGCAGCCGGAGATCGCGGCCTTCGTGCACCAGAACTTCAAGAGCGGCGACCATGTGCACCTCAGCCTTGAGGCCCACTATTCGGTTGTCTTCGCAGCGGGACGGGCCACCGCGCGCAGCAGCGCCCGGGTCTGGCCCGAGCAGTTTGGGGAAGTCTGGCAGGTCGGCGCGCAACCTGTCGCTCCCTTCGAACAACTGTGGAACTTTGACGAGGTGCCGATCGGCGCCGGCGAAGACATCGTCGTCTCCGTGAGCGTCGCACAGGATCTGAAAACAGACGTTCGACAGGCGGTGGTGAGCATGAACCTTCCTGCGTCGATCTTGCTTGAGGCAACCGTCCTGCCCAGCGTGGGCCGTCAGGCCGTGCAGGGAGCAGATCACGCCTATCTGCTGGCCCAAAAGCTCACGCACCGTCTACAGCAGCTCTGCGCGCAGCTTGGGCGAGGGCGACGAATTCACCTGTTCGTCGCTGTCCCCAAGGCGCTGATGTTCTTCCTAGGCCAGGAGTCCCGCACGCTAGGCAATATCCAGCTTTACGAATTCGATGGCGCCTACACCCCCAGCATCCTCATCGACTGAAGGAGACCGCCCATGATCATGACAAGCAGCTTCGAGACCTTCCTGAGCGCCATCCGGCCCACCGCCACCCAACGCAAGGCCATGCGCCGCGGCCACCGTGCTCTGCGTGACCGCCTGAATGACGACGACAAGCTTTGGGAGCTGACCGTCGCCACCTTTATCCAGGGCAGCTACCGTCGGGCGACGGCCATCCGTGCCGCGGCGGGCGAGCGCTCGGACGTCGATGTCGTGGTGGTCACCACCATTCCGCAGAGCACGCTGGCGGCCGAGGCTCAGGCGCTGTTCTACGATTTCGCGGAGAAGCACTATCCGAAGAAGTGGCAGAAGCAGGGCCGCTCGATCGGCATCTCGCTGGGGGACGTCGACCTGGACCTGGTGATCACTTCAGGGCCCAGCGAGGCTCAGACGGAAGCGGTCAAGTCCTTCAGCGCTTTCGACACCGCCGACCTGGCAGGGCTGGACGAGGAGCGCGACTACTACGGCCTCAACGTGGGCCCGGTCCTGCTGGAACAGGCCAAACAGGCTCAGTGGAAGCAGGAGCCCCTGTATATCCCCAACCGTGACCTAGACTGCTGGGACCCCACGCACCCGCTGGCGCAGATCGTCTGGACCCGGGATAAGAACGCGGCGACGGCCGGTCACTACATCAACGTGGTCAAGGCCCTGAAGTGGTGGAAGCGCAACAACCCGGCGCTGCCCAAGCACCCCAAGGGCTACCCACTCGAACACCTGATCGGCCAGTGCTGCCCGTCAGACATCACCAGCGTGGCTGAGGGCATCACCCGGACGCTTGAGGAGATGGTTCGGCGCTACGGCAGCGGGACGATCGTCCCCTTTCTGCCTGACCACGGCGTGCCCTCGCATGACGTGCTGCGGCGCGTCAAGGAGAATCCAGCGGACTTCCAGGTCTTCATGACAGAAATCGCCGGGGCGGCCACGCTCGCGCGCCAGGCGCTGGACGCCGCCACGCCAAAGGCCAGCGCGGACGCATGGCGCGAACTGCTGGGCGACAAGTTCCCTGAGAGCACATCCACCAGTCAAGCTGGGCTGATGTCCGTGGCGGCCACACCCTCCCTGACTTTCCCCAGCCATCCAGTCGCACCAAAGGGGCCCAAAGGCTTTGCCTGAGCTGCAGGCGTGGTGGATGGCCGACCAGCAGCGTTTCCTCCTGGAAACGCGGTCCATCGCCGCCATGGAGGCCACAGCAGAGTGGCTCTCCTGCACACGCTGGCGTATGGTGCAGGGCCGGCTCTGCTGCGACGCCACCCTGCATGTCCACGGCCACGCCTACGCAGTGCGCCTGACCTACCCTGAGCACTTCCCCGATCTGGCCCCGGCGGTGAAGCCGCTGGGCGACGAGCGGCGCTGGTCCTTCCACCAGTACGGGGCGGGTGGGGTGCTGTGCCTGGAGTGGGGTCCCGACAACTGGCATCCCAGCCTGACCGGAGTCGACCTGCTGTGCAGCACCTATCGCCTGCTGGCGCTGGAGAATCCCCTGGGCGACACCGAGGTCGTTGGAGTGGACGCGCCGTCCAGGCACGAGGAATCGTTGGGCCAAGCCCTGCGGTCGGCGGACCTGCGGGGCTTTCTGTCCAACCGCATGGCCTCCCTTCTGGGTGGACTGACGCTGAGGGAGCCCCTTCCCCTCCGCGGCGTGATTGTGCCGCCCGACAAGGTCCTGATCGTAACGACGGCTGGTGCGTGGCAAGACCCGACTGTGCCGGACAGGATCGACGCAGAGGACGCCTGCGCATTCCCAGGCTTCGCCTTCAGAACATCGATTCCCGGCCATCTCTTCCGCGGAGTCCCGAAGATGCAGGATCTGGTGGGCCTTCTCAAGGACGCTGGGGTGTCGCACTGGCCCCACAACCCCGAGCGCCCGCTCGAGGACACCGCGGTGCTCGCCCTGGCCATCCTGATCGACGCCGAGGACGGGATCCACGGCTACCTCGTGCGAGGAGACGCAGACCGCGAGCAGGTGCGCCGCGTGGCTTTGCTGCCGGATAACCTGGGCGAGGCCCGGCAGGAGCATGGGGCAGAGTTGAGCGCCACCGTGGGCATCGTGGGTCTGGGGTCTCTCGGCAGCAAGGTCGCCCTGTCCCTGGCCCGGGCCGGAGTGGGAATATTCCGGCTGGTCGATGATGATGTGCTGTTGCCGGGGAATCTGGTGCGCCACGCGCTGGACTGGCGCTCCGTTGGACGGCACAAGGTCGACGCGGTGGGGCAGGCGATCGAGGGCATCGTGCCCGATGCGGTGGTGGCCACCCACGCGCTCCAGCTGGCCGGACAGGAGTCGAGCCAGCGCCACGCCGAGATCATCGGACTGCTGGGGAAGTGCGACCTGATCATTGACGCCACCGCAGACGGGCAGGTCTTCAACCTGCTGAGCATGGTGAGTACCCGGTCCCACGTTCCGCTGGTGTGGGGACAGACCTACGGGGGAGGCCTGGGGGGTCTGGTGGCGCGCAGCCGTCCGGGCATCGACCCCACCCCGTTGCAGATGCGGGCCATGTACCAGGAGTTCTGCCGTAAGCATCCTCACGAGGAGGAGCTTTGGGCGGCAGAGCCATATTCAGCGGGAACCGCTGGCGAAGCCCCACTGCTCGCCACGGACGCCGACGTGGGGGTCATGGCCAATCACGTGGTCCAGCTCGCGCTGGACGTCATCACCCGCCCGCAGGACAGTCATTACCCATACTCGATGTACCTGCTGGGCTTCCGGGCCGGCTGGGTCTTCGATCAGCCGTTCCAGACCCTGCCGGTGGCGATGCCGGCAGCGGATCAGTGGCCAGCCCCGCACGCCGAGGAAGAAGAACTTTCGGCCGAAGAGCAGGCTGAGCTGATCGGGCGGTATCAGGCGATCCTCGAGGATTCGAAGGGGTGAAGCTGTTGCTGCCCGCATCCCTGGCCCAGCAGCTGGTGACCGCGCTGCGACGGGCTGGCTCACGGGAGATCGGCGGCGTCCTGATGGGCGAGCATGTGGGCGAGAACCTCTTCCGAATCGTGGAGTGCACCGTTCAGACTCAGGGGGGCACGGCGTCGCGCTTCGTCCGGCAGGCCGAGAGCCACACCGTGGCGCTGGACCGCTTCGCCGAGCAGCACGGGCATGACCCACGCCGCTTCAACTACCTGGGAGAGTGGCATTCGCACCCCTGTCACCCGCTGGTGCCCAGTCCCACAGACATTGGCACGATGGAGGGGATCGTCAACGACCTGTGGATCGGGGCGAACTTCGCTGTGCTGCTGCTCGTGCGTCTGGGACGCGCGGGCGCACTTGAGGCGGCGGCGCGGATCTACCTGCCTGGGGCTCCCGCCCGCGAGGCAACCCTCATTCTAGAAAGCCGAATGGAGGCCACCGATGACCACTAACAGCCAGCGGGCCCCTTCCTGACCACCTTCATTAGTCAGATTCATTGAGTGGAAGGATGCCTGTCTAGGGCGCCGCAGCGTTGAGTCAAAGTCTGCCTGATCTGGTACTGGCGCGAATCCGCCAGACGGCGTAGCCGTCTCTGTGATCACCGCCGCCGAGTGAGTCCAACTCCCCCAGACCAGCGCTCCACCCGCAACACGGACCGGCCCTGCGACGGGAGCTGCGAGGTGCGCCCGATGCCCATCAGCGGCGCCCCCGTCGACGAGGCCCCATACACCAACGCTCCTGAAGGAGAGCAGAAGAAAGACGCGCCCCCGGGAACCTGGGGGCGCTTTTCGGTGCAGCAATTCGCATCACAACATGACACACGCCCCCGCACTGCACGCAGCGATCCTCGCCGGTCTTCCCACCACTCACATCACCCGCGCCCTGCTCAATCAACTCCCCCAGCATGACGCCCTTCAGGTTCTCGCCCGGGCCTGCGCCGGCGGCCTAGCGCCGCGCTGCCCCCACCCACTGTCGGGGTGGAGCGGCTGGGAGTGCGAACCCACTGGCCAGCTCGAACTCGCGCTGTGGCACCACTCGTTGACCCTACCGGTGTTCGCGCCACTGAGGGTGGACATCGAGGCCGCGCTGATCTGGGGTTCACTGTGAGCCCGGACCTGACCTCCGATCAACTCCAGGCCCGCGTGGACGCGCTGATCCTGGCGGGGCGCGTGCATGGGGATCCACAGTCGAGAGCGCTGTGGGCCCGGGTGCGAGAACGCGAGCCCGTCGCCTGGGCGGAGATGGCGCGGTGGGTGGCGTCGGGCTATGGCAATGATCTGCTCCGCGCGCTGTACCGGCAGTGTTCGGCGGGCTGGGGCGCGCGCGCACCGCTGAGCGAGGCCCTGGCTGCGGAGGTGGGGGAATTGGTGGCCGAGATGGTGGAGCGGTGGGGGTAGGCTTGCGCGCGAGGGGCCGCCAGAGCGACCCTGTGGCCATGCCGCCCACCCTGCCCCCCGCCCTGGCGCCGCTGGTGCTGGCGGGGGCAGGGCTGATGCCGGGCGACCTGCGCCTGGCCGCGGCGCTGACGGACCAGCAGCTGGCGTGGGCGCTCCGTCTGGTGCCGCAGGTCCTGGCGCTGGGCCAGGGCGAGGCGCTGCTGGTGATGGATGCGCCGCACCTGCGCCTGGGGATTGCCTGTCACGGTGGGGGTGCGTGGCTGGTGGAGCGCAGTGCGAAGTACGACGTGATCTGGCCCCCCACGTTCAGCGCCGAGGCGGCCCCCCTCTACGCGGCCGCGCTGATCGCCGGCGTCTGGAGCCCTGGCGAGTCGCACCGCTGGGCGACGTGAACCGCCGTCCCCGCCACCATCTGCGGCCCGCGGCAGACCTGCTGACTCCGGGCGCCGGGAGAGCGGCGCCGACAGTGGCCCCTGAGCATGCGAGAGGTGCCTTCCTCGCGCGGATCCTGGCCGGGGAGAGGCTGCCGCCCGAGGCCCTGGCATTGGCTGAGCGGCTGACCGACGAGCAGCTGGCCTGGGCGCTGACCACGGACGCACGCGGCGTCGTTATGACCACCTGGCTTGACCACGACAACCTGACGCTGGCTTCAACAGACATGCGGGCGGCGCTGGCCGGCGAGGAGACGGCCTGGACCGTCAGCGCGGACGTGGACGGGCGTCCCACGGTGCTCGCCACCACCTCAAGCCTGCTGCACGCGGCGCTGGTGGCCGCGGAGCTGCGGACGTGAGCGCCCCGACCTGCCCGGACAGGCTGGCGCCGCTGGTCCTTTCTGGCACGCAGAAGATCACCGCTGAGTCACTCTCCGACCTGGCACTGCTGGAGGAGTGCCGGCAGGCCCACGCCTACGCGATTTTCACCTGTGAGGCGGGGGCGCGGGGCGGGCTCAAATTTTCTCTGGCCGAGGTGATCGAGGACATCCTGATTGACGCGCGGCGCCGCAGACCTCGGTGGATCCCCCAGGCCGTCTGGGTGGAGATTCGCGCGGCTGGCTGGGAGCGGCTGGTTGCTGAGTTGATCCCGCTGGAGTAGGATTTTTTGGACCGCGGTGCTCGGTGGCGCGCGGCGCGCCGGGCAGCAGCTTCGTGGGGCCGAACTATCGACGAACACGCTGCCTGGTGCAAAGGCTGGAGCCCGTGATAGACACGGGAATCTGAGGACATGCTGGAGTTGGGTTGACAGTGGCCCGCCGCGCCCATTCGAGTTCAAGGTCCCGGCGTGGGCGGGCGCTGGGCTTCTGGAAAGAAGCCTCTCATCCGGTCCAGGTCGTACGCCAGCAGCCAGGAAACGGTCTATCAATACCTCAAGGCCGCAGGCGACGCATAAGCTCGACACCCAGCGCATACCACGTTCGTTCTCGCAAGGCAGGCAGGGACGCTGGGTTGTCGGCAAAGCGTGGCTGTTGGAGGCGTGCGGCAACAGGCGACATGGCGAACGCAGTGACCCGGCGTCCACCGCGCCCCTGACGAACGGCTGGGAGAGACACGTCGCAGTCACGGCCCGCCCAGTGAATGCAGGGCGTCCAGGTAAAGTCAGTCTCCTCTTCTCGCCCAGACATCATCTCCCGGTCAAGGGGGACAGTAGCGTGGGGCCATGCCTCTGAACCGTGTCGCGTTGCTGCTCGCCGCCCTGACCTGCACCCTGTGGCCTGGCGCCGCCTGTGCCCTCCAGCCGTCGCCAGACGGCACGGCCCGCGTCGACGGCCACGCCTCGGGCACCTTCGACACGCTGAGCAGCTCCGCCGGCTTCGCAGGCGGACTGGCCTGGGGGCCAGACGGCACGGCCTACACCCTGGACGGCGCGAGGGTGCTGTACCGCTGGAACGTGCACAGCGGGCGTCCCGTATCCCGCACCACGCTCAGCCCCCCTGCCAGCCTGCCAGATGCCACCGCGGCCTTCGGGCCGCGCCTGCGGCTGGACGGCTACCGTGCAGACGGTGGGGCGCTCACAGGACCGTTCATCCGGGTGCGGGGCTATGTGAAAGCAAAGTCCTACCAGACCGCCTACACCCTGCGGGCCGACGGCCGGGCCGTGCTGGGTGACCTCTGCCCCCGTGCGGCGGGGCGCGCGGGCGGGTGCGCGGGCGGGTACAGCGTGACGGTCCTTGCCCCTCAGAAGGGACGGGCGACGTTGCGCCTGGAGGGCAACAAAGGGCCGAGCAGCGAGATCACCCTGCCTGCCGGGCAAGTGCTGGACGTGGAATCCTCGCCCGACGGCACGCGGGTGGCGGCGCTCCGCAGCGTGGCGAAACGCACCTACGACCCGGCGGCGCCCCTGTACCTGGACGTGGCGACGCGGGACGGCAAGGTGGTCTCGCGACAGGTGCTGGGAAGCTTCGGGGTGCAGCCCCAACAGGAGCCCCAGGTGCGCTGGGTGGACGCGGCGCGGGTGCTGACCGCGGCGCCCCGGACGACCTCCAGCACCTCCAGCCCCAGCGGGCAGAGCGTCAGCCTCTGGGGCCTCAGCGGTCAGTTTCCCCGCTGGACCGTCGGTGCGGGCGAACTGCGTGACGCCGTGCCCTCGCCGGACGGCACGCTGTTCATGACGGTGCGCCGCGGCAGCGTGCCGGAAGTGCGCCGCGTGTCCGATGGCTCCTTCATGCGCCCCCTGGGTGCGGCCGTCACTGCGTCGGTGCCGCTGCCAGGAGGCAGCGCGTTGGTGGCGCTGGACACCGGGAACGGGCAGGGCGAACTGCGGACCCTGCGTCCGGGCCGTCAGGGTCAGCCGCTAGGTGGGCCAGGACTGGAGGGCGTCAGCGGATTGGCCCTCAGCCCAGACGGACGGTTCATCGCTGCGGCGCGGCCAGGCGGTGTGGCGGTGCTCGACCGTGCCGGGCGGACCTTGCACACGCTGACGCTGCCCGAGGATGCGTACCAGTTGGAGGTGAGCTTTGCGGGTCCCAGGACACTGTTCGCACGTTTCGAGGACGGGGGCGGCAGCAGTTGGCGCAGCCGAACCTGGGACGCGGTGACCGGACGGGTACTGAACCAGGAAGCCAGCACCCAGCCCGCCGGGTCCTTGCGCCTGCGGGTGGCGTCTCGGCGGTTGCCCAGCGGCGAGTTCGAGTCCCGGCTGAGCGTGACTGGACCCGGCGGCGGAACGTTGTGGCAGGAGGCGTGGCGAGCAGACTACCGCCCCTTTCTCCTTCCCAGCCCCGACGGCCGTGCGGTGGTGCGCGGGGTGGCGCGGCGCATCAAGGAGCAGACTGAACAGTTCGACCTGTATCTCTACCGGTTCGACCCGCGCACCGGGCAGGCCGATCCTGGGCTGACCCTGCGGACGGGCGACCCCAAAGAGGCGTACCGGGGCCTGCGCCTGCTGGACTACGCGCCGGATCGCCGCTTTGTGCTGCTGGGGGAGGGTTCGGGCGACGGCTGCGGTGGGGCCTTCTACGGCCTGCGCCTCGCGGATCTGGAGGCCCGGCGGGAGGTGAAGCTATCGGCTGCCCTGACCGCGGGGCTGACGCGCTTCTTCGGCTGCGGCCAGCCGGTGCCGCAACCCACGGCGGCGTTCACGCCAGAGGGCAAAGGGCTGCTGGTGCGCGATGGGAACACGCTGAACTGGTGGCGTTGATCGCAGTGGGCCAAGGCGGGGACGTGTCCTTGCGCCGTCACAACCGGGGGTCCGTGAACGTGGGGGGACAGGAAAGGTCGTCCCCGCTGCGGCCACGGAACCCTTCGTCTCTGCACGCCCTGAAGAAGCGGCATGTCCACCACGCCAGAACCTGACTTTCTGAGCTTCCTGGGCGCATTTGCAGTGGCCTGCGTGGTGTCCATCTTGCTGTTCAGCCTGCACTCGGCGCAACCTCTCCAGAACTGCCAGGACACCATCCAGGCCTTCCAGGGCAGGGCGGCCATGAGCGCCCTGCTGGCCCTCACCTCTGGCTTGCTGATGCTGTGGAGACCTGAAAGGCGAGGCTTCTGGGGTGCGCTGAGCGTCTTGTTGATCGGCGCTGGCGCGCTGCTGCACTTCGCCACGCCGTTTTTCTGTTGACGTGATCATCCACCAGTCCCTGAGGTAGCGTGAACACATGCGCGCCTCAGTTCCAACCCTCACGCTGGGCGCCCTCGCCGGTCTTTTCCTGGGCGTCCCGGCGCTGCTGATCGGCGGCTACATCTGGCAGGCGGGACTCGACCTGCGGTCTCCCTCGTCCAGCCGCGAATGGGTGGGCCTGTGCGCCCGGGGGCGCGAGGACATTTTCTGCAAGGCGGCAAAACACGTGGTGGCCCGCGAGGTCACTGGCCCCTTCGTCGTGATCTACCCCGGCGTGACCGGCGACCGTGACCTCACTGCGGCGCTGACGGTATGGAAAGGGCATGACCCGACTGAACAGGAACTGGCCGCACTGGTGCGGGCCAACCTTTTCCTGACCGCAGACCTGGGTGTGGGGGAAGTGCGCTCACTGGACGGCCAGCTCTGGCAAGTCAGCCGTCCGGCGGACCAGAAAGGGTCATACAAAATCGGGCCACTGCGGGTCCACCGGCACACCCGGCCGGCCAAGCCCGACGACGGCGCGGTCTATGTCACCCTTGGACCCAGAGGGCACATAACCTTCCTGCCGCCACGCTGATCATCCAGCGCAAAGATGACATGCTCAGCGGAATATGCCCCGGCTGCCATGCTGCTCCATGCGTTCAAAAGCCCGTGCTGGACGCAGGGGCTGATGACATGCTCAAGTAGAATTGACACAGAGCAGCACCTTCGGGAATCAAGGACCTGCTCAGTTGAATTCGACAGAATGCTGGGAAGCGGGCAAAAAAGCGCGCAGCCAGACAGCAAGGGAGTGAGCGTACAGCAGCCTGTATTTGCCTTCGTAAAGTCCAAATGGATCCTGGCGCTCCCCACAGCGCCTGCATTCACTGATCGGGTAGCCGGGGCTGACGCGCTCGACCCAGGGGGAGAAGAATTGGAAGCGTTCGGCAGGTTCTAAAGGGTCCACACAGAGGATGGGCCAATGGCAGGACCTGCAGCGTCGTGCGATCAGCACCAGACGAGAATGCTTCTCAAAGTGCTCCAATAACTGATCAGCTGGATGGCCAAGGTAACTGGCGGCGAACCGTAATGCTGCGGCGTCCTTCCGAAAGAACTCGACCACCCCGGGCTTGAACGGGTGCATCAGCTCAGCTCCGAACACCTCGCGCTGTTCAGTCAACGCCTGCTGTATGGCTCGGCGGTGTTCTTGAAGGGCGCTGTGACGCTCAGCGGTCTGACGCTCGATGTCGGCCCGGCGCAGGGCAGTCTGAGCCTCTCGTTGCGCGGCACAGGCTGGACACCACCAGAGAACGAGGCCACTGCCGCCTTCACTGCGGGCGTAAAAGATCAGGTTCACCAACTTCGGGGGCACGCGAGTGCCTTCCAGGTATCGGTACAGCAAGTGCGGCTGGCTCAGTCGCCAGGCCAGCTTCTCTGGCAGTTCTGCCCGAGTGGTTCGGAGTCCACATCGCAAGTCTTTTTCGTCGTCCCCGACGATAAGTTCGTCCACCACCGGACACAGCACGTAGGGGTCCCGCGCCGTGGCTTCAGCTTGTAGTTCGAGCCATGGGACGCTGAGTTGCGCTGCCTTGACCCGCCCCACCCGGTGGCGGTGGTAGACCTCAAAGCCGAAGACAGCGCTTTGCTCCCGCATTGCAGCCACATCAAGCCGGTAGTCACCCAGCGCCACCTCCTCGGCGGCGTGGTCGAAGGCCGGCGGTTGCCAGGGTTCGTCGTGGGTCGCCTCGCACCCGAAGCGCTGGCAGACCCGCCGGATCACGAAGGACTGTTCGCGGTGGGTCAGGGCGTGGGCGAGACGCATCTTGGCTGAGAGGTGCAGGATGCTCTCGCCGGTGCAGGTGCTGCCGGATTTGTGGGAAAAGTCCGCGACGACGACCCGGCCTTGCCGCAGGTGTTCGCGGCGCAGCGAGACCGCCCTCGTGGCACTCCAGGTAGGCGAAAGGGCCACCATGTGCAGCCATCGCCCGGTCAACCAGACGGCCGGCAGTGTCGGCGGCATAGGGGACGGCGCGTGACATGTCCCAGCGTACGGCAAGCCCCGCAAGCAACAGGCAAAAAAAGTTGTCCAGCCCTACGAGCGTGGCCATCTGATTGCTCCAGTTCGCATTCCCCGTGGTGACGAGTTGACGGCGAAGATCACTGTCAAGGCATTGACGAGCGGGAGCACGCCATAAAAAAGCCCCAGCGTTCAGCTGGGGCGAGGCATCCGACTTCACTCGGCCGGGGTGGTGCTTTGCACTGGAGCCATTCTGCGGGAGGCTTTGTGAGCGGCCTGAGCCCGACGTGCAGGGAGCTTCATGGCTTACGCCCGGAACTGACCAACCAGGGCTGGGACACTGCCGGCTTCAGCCCAGCGCTCACCGGTTCCCGCTGGGTGCTGTGCCCACTGGCGAGGACCAGGTCGAGGTCATGCGCGGCGGGCGGCAGGGCTTTCACTGCGCTCAATTCCGCTGGATCGTGAGCGCGGGCCGCCGACGCGTGGGTGTCCGGTTCCCAGATGAAGCGCGTCAAGGCCGCAGGACCGCCAGGCATGGATGGTGGCGTATCTCGTCACCACCTTTGTGCAGAGGCTTTGTGGGGAGCAGGTTGAGAATCACGTTCCGGCGGAACTCGAGACGGCCCACAGCCCGCAGAGACCCGTGAACCCTAAAGAAGCAGAAAAGTCGTCCACCACGGTCAGCTGCTCGTCAGGCATATGAATTAGGTCACGTATGACAGACCCCTCCGCTTCCCCCGGCGCTGCGACCTCCCCTGACGCCCTCTCTGCCCTGGCAGGCAAGCGGGTGCTGCTGGTCTTCAATCCCAAAAGTGGCCAGGGAGAGAGTACCCTCCCCGATTTCGTCAGCCTGATTCGGGGGGCTGGGGCCGAAGTCACTGAGCGTGAACTGGTCAAGGACACGCCGATGAGTGAATACGTTGCCGATCTGGAGAACTTCGATCTCCTGGTCGGAGCAGGCGGTGACGGTACGGTGAGCAGCCTGGCCTACGCTGCGCGGTATACGGACGTGCCCATCCTCGCCTACCCGGCGGGCACCGCCAACCTGATCGCCAGGAACCTAGATCTGCCGGACGACCCTGCCGAACTGACGGCCGTTCTGGCGGCCGGCCAGAGCGTGCGGGTGGACCTGGGCGAGATTGAGGTCAGGGGCGAAAAAAGCGGCTTTGCCATGCTTGCGGGCGCGGGGGCGGATGCGGCGATGATCCGCGATTCCGAAGACCTCAAGGAGAAATACGGTGAACTCGCCTACGTCATGAGCGCGATGCGCCAGATCAATCCGAAGAAGACCACCTTTCACCTCGTCATTGATGGCGAGCCCCGCTCCTTTGAGGGCATTGGGGTGATGGTGGCGAACTTCGGCATGGCCAATTACCGCCTGCCGATCACGTCGGACATCAGTCCCAGCGACGGCAAGTTCACGGTGCTGATCAAGGCCGGGAACATTCTGCGCCTCGTGCCCAACATCATCGACTCCGTTCGGGCCAGGCTGAATCTCGGGGATCCCATGTTCAGCGGTAACCTGGAGACCCTGGAGGCCAAGATGGTGACGGTCGGGGCTGACGATCCTTTTCCCTTGCAATACGACGGTGAGCTGCACGTCGAGACGACACCCTTCACGGCGAGCATCGTGCCAAGTGCCGTCCGCTTCCTGACGCCCGTCAGGAAAGCGGATCTGGACACCTGAGCTGCCGTGAGGACACGCTGGACAGCCGGGGCAGGTCACGCAGGCGCAGACGGCGCTCGGCACGGCGGTCAAGGCTGCCACGGCAGCGCTGGTCAGCGCCGAGACCCGGCATCAGGCCATTCTGGGGGAGGCGCAGGCTCTGGTGGACGAGGCGAAAGCAGTGGCCGGGAAGCTGGCCTGCCAGCCCGCCTGACGATAGTGAAGCCTGGACAGGAGGCAGGAGGCTCTCCCATGGATCCCGTGCCCATGCCTGACCGTGACCTCCCCCAACTCAAGGCCATTTGCTTCGACTTTGACGGCACCCTGACCGATTTCGTCGCCGCGGACCTGACCGCCTTGGAGGCCTTGCGCCACCTCGCGGGCGTCACGCAGTCCAGGGAGACGTTCGTGGACGTGGCTGTTGAGGCGATTATGGCTTTCCACACTCAGGTCGAGCGAGGCGAGGCTGACCCCCTGCGCATGCACGAGGTGCGGCTGAGCCAGACGCTGGCCACCTATGGCGTCGCGTGGCGCAGCGAGTACCTGGAGGCATATCGCGCCCGCTTGCTCCAGGCGTGTTCTCCGGTGCCAGGAGCTCAGTCGCTGCTCACGGCATTGCGCCCCCGCTTCAAGCTTGCGTTGCTGACCAACGCCTATGACGGCACCGAGCAGCGTGACCGTCTACGCCACAGTGGGCTCGAGGAGTACTTCGATGTGATCGTCGCGTCTGGGGAGGTCTGAGTCTTCAAGCCGGATCCCCGCATCTTTCTGCACACACTGGACCTGCTGGGGGTCACGCCGGACCAGGCCCTGTACGTGGGCGACTCGCTCACGCATGACGTGCATGGGGCAGCCTCAGCAGGGATGCGTGCGGTGCTGGTCGGGCGGCGCACCGCCCACCCTGAGGCCTGGTACACCGTTCCCACTTTGCAGGCTTTGCGAGACGCCTGGGTGTCATAAGGCCAGCCCCTCAGTCCAGCCAACGGCAAATTCGTTCGGCGCTCGGCTGTCGGTCCTGTAAGCTCCCCCCATTCTGCTGTGCCCCGGAGGTCCCCATGATGCGAACCCGTCTGCTTGCCCACGTTGTGCCGTACGTTCGTCTCCCGGTCACCTCAATCCGTCGCTGACCCGAGCCCGACGGATTGCCAGTGACCCGCCTTCTGAGGTCACCACTTGAACACCTACTCCATCCACACACTGACGCTGCACACCTTGGCCGATGCCTTCGCCCTGGACCCTGACCGTGAGGAGGCCGAGCGGCGCCTCACCGCGCTACGGGCGCGTATCGCCGAAGGCAAGGCTGCGCCCGAGCAGTTCCTGATCCTGCGTTCCGAACGGGGCGTGGAGGGCATCGCCTCGCTGGCCGCTCCTGCGCAGGTGCCGGTCTTTCCCCACTTCCGCCCGGACGTGGGCCCGGGCGGCATCACCGTGCTCGCGCGCGCCATTCGTGAGCACGCTGGGCTGAAGCGCAAGTTGCTTTTGCAGGACAGCCTCGCGCCGCTGGATGCCGAGGCGGTCCTCGCGGCGGGCTGGGTGAGCGACGCCCCGGTCCAGGTGATGTACGAGACGGACCTCCGCGCGCGTGCCTACCCCCTCGTGCCCGGTGCCGTGGAAGGCGGCGACGAGCTTCGCCAGCGTCCTGAGATCGCCGCACTCATGGGCGCCCTGGGCCATTCAGACTGGGAATGGGCGGAAGGCTGGACCCTGGTGGCCCTGGCCGACACGGCTGAAAAGCCTGTCGCGCTGGGAGCCTGCGGCCCCAGCAATCGCCCCGGCTGGGCCAACTTGAACATGCTCGGCGTCCACCTGGAGGCGCGGGGCCAGGGATACGGCACCCGCTTGCATGCGCACCTGCTGGCCCGTGCGGCCGAGCACTTCGTCATGCACGGCGGCAGCACTGAGGCCGAGAATCAACCCATGCGCCGCATCTTCGAGAAGCACGGCAGCCGCCACGACGCCACCCAGATGTCCTTCCGGTAACCACCTCTGGGCAGCAGCCCCTGGCTGTGCGCGCCATCGCGCACAGCGCAGGACAGCAGCTTGACGGGGCAGACCAATCCCTGCGGACATGCTGCCTGATGCAAAGTCTGGAGCCCGTCCCGGACTCGGTTGACATACTGGAACTGACATTCCCCCGCCTGCGAGGAGACAACCCATGATCAATGCACTCAAATCCCTGTGGGCCGTCCTGAGCGCCCTGTTCCTCGGCGTCATCGGCCAGCCCACCGGTGGCACGGACCCGGAAGCCCGGGCCCGCAAAACCCGCCAGCGTGAGCGCATGGAACAAAATCCACCAGCCGGACCGCTGCGAACGCTCAGCACTCTGCTGCGAACCGCCTTCTACGCTGTCACATTCCAGCCCGACAACGAGCCTGGCACTCGGAAGCCACGGAGCGGACGGCGCAAATGAAAAGGCTCGTGTTGCTCGCCGCCCTGGTCTGTCCTGGGATCACCGGTTGCGTGCCAGCGCACACCCAGTCCACGCACCTGCTGCGTCCTGGCACGACCATCACCGGCGCCGGCGGTGTGCGCGTCTCGGCCCCAGCGCAGTGGCGCGAGGGCCCGCAAGCGGGCGTCCGGGTCACCATCACCCGGCTCCCCCGGGACACCCTGGCATGGCCCATCAAATCCGGAGCGCGCCTGGGACTCCCCATCTACCGGGTGGAGGCCGAGGTCCCGGTGCTCACGGACGACCGGGACCGATTTACCGTGACCATTCCCGTGGGCACCGCTGACCCGGCG
Source organism: Deinococcus marmoris DSM 12784 (assembly GCF_000701405.1). Taxonomy (GTDB): domain Bacteria; phylum Deinococcota; class Deinococci; order Deinococcales; family Deinococcaceae; genus Deinococcus; species Deinococcus marmoris. Next base: position 47,569 of record NZ_JNIV01000006.1, on the reverse strand, counting down.
TTCCTGGCGCCGCTGCTGTTGAGTACTGGGATCGCTGACTCAGATGGACCCGGAGGCAGCTTCACGGTCTGGGCCGACGATCCCTCGGCCACGCTGGAGGGCAACGAAATCACCTTCAGGATCACGGGATTTGTCGACGAGACCCACCTGTTCACGGCTGCCTTGCTGGATGTGCCGCGCACCTGGACGAAGAGATGACGCCTCTGTGCTTGTCAGGCGATGCTGACCACCTCGGGGCGGCTGGACATTCTCCGATTCAAATTGAGGACATGCTCAGCAGGATAGCCCTCAGGACATGCTGCTTTATGCAAAGGCTGGAGCCCGTGCTAGACACGGGCTCCGGGGACATACTCAGTTGCCAGATGGCGGACATGGTTCAGACTGATCTGGTTAGCAAAATGCTGGTGCCGGCGAGGCTCCGTCTGGGCTCCGCTGGTTACCGCTTCAGTCCGACCTGACCCGCTTTGACGTTCTTGCGAAGCGAACGCTGGCCGAGCCAGAGGCCCAGGCCAACGGCCAGCGCCTTCCACACCAGGACCAGCAGAAACTGCCGCAGATCGATCCTGCCCCATGGCAGCAGGTCCATCTGCTGGCCAGCGACCGCATCAGGAAGATTCATGGGCAAAGTCATGGTCACCAGTCTGGCGATCAGCGGCTCCAGCACCATGCCAAGGGCCGGAACCATCCAGATCAGCGCCGGACGAACACCCAGACGAACGAGAAAGACGGCTGCAAGACACGGAATCAGTAGCACCAGCAGACTTATCGGTAAAGGCGAACCCAGAAGCATGGGACGCAACCCCTGAGGGCCATAGCCGATGCTGAATGCATTGAGCGCCATCACCAGCACGCTGTTGATCAGGATGTACAGCAAGAGTGCCGCACCGAGGACCAGCAGCACCCGGGGACCGCGCTGAAACCAAGCCGTGCGCCGCGCTTCTCCCGCCCAGGTTGCGTCGTCCACACTTGCCGCCTCGTTCTCCATGCCGTTGTGCCAATCTTCGGGTGTCATAACAGCGCCCCCTTGAGCGAACGAATTTTCGTGTCCTGCGTCTTCTCCCGCGCCAATTCAAGCCCCTCTGGTGTCAGCGTGTAGATGTGGCGCGGCGGCTTGCCAGGATGCGGGGAATCCTCCCACTGCGCGTCCAGATAACCCTGGGCATGCAGACGCTGGAGAATAGGGTAGAGGGTGCCACTTTTCAGCTCGGTGGCCTTGCTCAGGTCATAGCCGTAGCTGGGACGTGGGTGGGTGCGGGCCAGCGTTGTCAGGACGGCGCGGGTGTGCGGACTGGAATTTGGAGGGCGGGCCATAAGTCATTCTACATATATAGAGTTAGGTGTCAAGCTGTGAAGCGCGTGCTTCGCGTCATAACGCGGCCTCTGGAGCAACGCCCCGCTTCAGCGCGCCTGCGACAATGCCAGACGTTCTCGCTGGCCTGAACGCTAGTCTGGGCCATGCGTGCCCCCTGGTGCTTGCCCTTCACCCTCGGCCTGGCCCTGGCCGCTCCCACTGCCTTGCCCTGGTCCGAGGGCTACCTCGATCTGGGCCAAACCGCCGCCTTCCCTCTAGTCCTCCGCCCCCGCTCCCCCACACCCATGCCAGACGCCCCGTCGCCGCCGCGCACCGTGGGTGCGCGGGTCCTGTGGTCCGCGAAGCCGCTCCCTCCAGTCCGGGCGGTCCTGACGCCGGGCCGGCCCACGCCACTGGGCCAGGGCTGGCAGGCTCCCGTGGCCCTGACCCTCAATGCCACGGCCCCCGCCGTGGTGGAGGTCCTGAACCAGCCCATGGCCGTTCACCCAGGACTGACGGTGCCCGCCGTGCGCCTGGGCCAGGCTTTCTTGCGGGTCGATCTCGACGCCGTCTACCGGCAGGCCGGCCGGGTGCTGAGCGTGCCGGAGCTGGCCGGCCGGGTCCTGACCCTGAAGCGTCTGGATGCCGGCGCCGCCACCTTCATGATGGACGGCCTGGGCGAGGTGCAGCGGGACGGTGATCCAAAAGGCGGCTTCCCCGATCTGGCCCCGCTGATCGACGATCCTGAGCTGGCCGCGCTGAAGCGGAAGTATGAGGGCCAGCCCGTCTGGGGCTACGGCGGACTCCACGCTGACTGCTTTCCCTCGGCGCGGGAACAGGTGGGCATGGAGGTGCCCCTCACCCAGGGCGTGCGGGTCCGGCAGGTGGCCCGGCTGGGCAAGCCGATGCTGCTGAACGTGCAGGGAGGGGTGGGCTCTGGTGAGGTGGGATGGGGCGCGGACGCCCTGGCCCTGACGCCGCTGGTGTTCCTGCTGGACCCCGCCCCCTTCGAATCAGCTGGAACAGTCTCGTTCTCCTCGTCCGGGGGCAACGAACCGCCGCAATCAACCGGGGTGCCCTCGTCGGCCCCGGAGGACTTCATGGCGCAGATCGAGCAGGCCACGCGGCCCGGCGTGTGCGGGCAAAGTGTGGCGATATACCTGCTGGACACCTGGGCAGTGACGCGGGTGCTCAGCCGCACCGCGCCGGGGGCGGGGGTGCCGGGTGTGGGGGATGGCCGCGGGCCAGGGATCAGCGCGCCGATTCCGGCGCGGGGACTGACGCGCTGGCAGTACGCCTGGCTGTCGGGGTTCCCCAGCAGCACCTTTGGGGACCTCAGCGCGGTGCTGCGCCTGTCCAAGTGGGAGTACCGCAACATTCCGTTCCCGGCCACAGTGACCTTTGACGCGCAGGGGAAGGTGTCTGAGGTGGACGTGCCTCGCCTGCCCTGAAGGGCGGCTGCACCACCTTCAGCATTACGAGATTTATCGATGCCCCCACCTGTTCACGGCTGCCCTGCTGGATAGGCCACGCACATGGCCGGAGAGATGACTCCATCTGTGCTTGACACAGCCGGCTGATACGCGGCCTGGTGCACTCAAAAAGGCCGTGCGGGCTGAAGTCCTGAAGGGGACAGAGCTGTACATTTCGTTCGGGGTGATTTGGACAGATTCACTCATGGCCAGGCTGACCATCGGATCGCGTTCGATCACCTGGGAGCCGCCCCGGTCACCGGAGAGTTCCAGGAAGATAACCTTTTCGTTGCCGGCCTCGCGCAGGTCGATGGCCAGCAGCGTGCACGAGGTCTGCTCGCCACGCAGGTCGAACTTCAGGCGCACTGTCATAAGGCCTGGATCCCGGCGGGCGTATGAAGAGGAGCGGCGCCAGTGGACCCTGCCGATGCCTGATCTGATCGGCGCTGACGCTCAAGGCGCGCCAGAGACTCCTTCTCAGACGCTCTGAATCAGGGCGCGCAGCCGGTCGATTTCACCGTCTGGTTGCCAGACCCGGGCCAGGTGCTGGCCGGCGGGCAGCAGCGCGTGATTGATGCCGCCTTCGAGTTTGGTGCTGTAGAAGCGCACAGCGTGGACGATTCCTGCCTGGTGCGCGGCGGCGCCCAGATTCTGAGTCAGGGCCAGCTGGCCGCGTGCGGCTTGGATTTTCCAGTTGGCGTCCAGGTTGCTGCGGGTAATCCTCAGGTGGGTCAGTGTTGCGGCGTCGGTGAGGTCAAGCACCATCGGCTGGTCGATTTCGACGTCGATGTCCACACGCGGCGGGGTGGGTAAATCCCGGCCGAGCGTGCCGTCAAGGTTGCGCAGCAGGCCACCGATCTCGCTGTGGGCCGTCGCGGCGTGGTCGGCGAGATACAGCGCGGCGTAGGCGCCTCCTTGGCCCTCGCGCGGGTTATAGCGCCCACCGGTGACCAGGGAGCCGCCGGGGTCCAGGGCGTTGCCGCCGTAGCGCAGCAGCGCGTCCAGGGAAACGCTGCGGTGACACCACAACAGTTCAGCGCGCCTGATCGGCGCGCTGAGAACGAGGTCTTTGAGAGACGCTTGTGGGATCAATTGAACACGCCCTCGCTGCCGAGCCTGGTCAGGGCATGCAGGTCCGCAGCGTGTCCTTCGAGAACGAAGGTCATGGGGACCTCATCGCCCAGCTCAGGGTTGGCGGCGCGCAGCCACATGCGCATCAGTTCAGGCGTGCCCAGTTGATGCGTAATGGTCCGGGCCAGTGCCTCGAGTGTGGTCAGCTGCGGCTGCAGGCTGGCGCTGCTGGGCGTTCGGCGCAGGCCGGACACGTCCCGCTTCAGGGCCTGGGCGATCTCGGACGTGCTCATGCCCAGGTGCCCTGCCAGTTTCACGGCATCCAGCAGGCCAGTGGCAGGGTTGCGCGTCTCGGGGATCAGGTGATCACTGCTGACGCGTGCAGACGAGGCCTTGCCAGTGGGCCGTTCAAGTAAAGTGGTCATAGCTCTCTCCTGCGTCTGAAGATGGTCTTTCAGACGTCTTCTTTTGGTCCCCAGATTAGCACAGATGGAGAGAGACTTCTCTTTCCTGTTCTTGATCAGTGTCCTGATTCGGGCGCTCTCTCCGGTTGTAAAAGAGTCTTAATCGTGTACAACACGTGATGGATTGTTGAGAAGGCAGTCAGGTGAGACGACCGTATGGGTGGTTGGGAGGCCGTTGCCCCGAGCCTTGGGAATGCCGGTACTGCTTGGTCTCGAACTGTTTCTGACCATAGAGGCTTACGACACTCACCAGCCCGCCATCCGTTGCCTGAGGCCCTCATCGCTCCACTTGGCGTAGATGCGGGCCGTCTCCAGCGCGGAGTGGCCCAGGTGCCGGGCAACGTCATCCTGGGACGCGCCCTCGCGGGTCAGCCGCGTCCCAGCGCATGATGTCCCCGGTAGGCAACGCCAGTGCGGACACACAAGCGCCGCAACCGCTCGACTGCGGCGGGATAGCTGCCTCCGATGATCAGGTCATTCTCAATCAGCGCCTTCAATGCTGTCACCAGGCTTCGCCCAGCACCACCCGGCGGGTCTTGCCCCCCTTGCCCTGCCGAGCTGGTGCGCTGCTCTCGTCCGACCGCCACGCGCGACCTGGCGGACCTGGTCGCGCGTGGGCTGTTGCGCGTGGTGGACGGCACGGCGGGGCGGTCGACGGCGTATGAAATCGCGCCGGCGCCGGTACGCCCGCCGGCTTAAAGGGGCGCCCGGTTCAGGGCGCTGCGTTCAGGGCGCTGCGTAGGTGATGGTGCGGGTCTCGGTGGACTTGAGTTGACGGGGACCGCCCGCTGAGATGTACTCCAGCTGCTGGGTCCAGTTGCCGCGTGCGTCCAGAACGTACTCGAAGGTGGTGGTGAGCGCGTCTTCGAGCCTGCCGGCATCGTTGTAGGTCTCCTCGACCCTCTGCACGGGCAGTCCGGCGCTGTTGTAGGTCGTTGACGTGACGTTCAGCGGGGTCGAGCGGTTAATGAAGCGATTCTCGGTGCGCGTGACCGAGCCGTTCTTGCCGCGGGTGATGGTGGTGACGTCGGTGTCCTGCTCGTGGCCCTCCATCGTCCGGGTGGAGCGCGTGACTTGGCCCGTAACGTCCAGCGCATAGACGGTGGTTCTGGGCTTGAAGCCCTGGACGTTGGTCTCGTGTTCGGTCACGCCACCGGGCGAGAAGCTGCAGGTGGCCAGGGTGACCCAGGCGCTGCGGGGGGCGCCTTTATACAGCACCCGCACCAGCCGGCCCTGGGCGTCGTACTCGTATTTTTCCTGAATGTGGGCTGGACGGTACGTGTTGTCAAAGACCATGTCGATCTGGGTGAGTCGGCCAGCAGGGGTGTATTGCCATGTCTCTGCCGTGGTGGAGGTGAATTGCTCCGTTTTAGTGGTACTGGAAAGGGACGGCAAGACTGTAACGCTCTTACTGTTCACGCTTCGGAGCAGACCACCCTGGTAGGTGTTGTGCTTGGTGGTGGTCATGCCGAAGGCCTGGGTGCTGTTCAGCATGACGCTGGCCACGTCGTTGAGGTTGAGGGGGTCAGGTGTGATGGGAGGCACGCAGTACAGGGCACTGGCCTGACCCGCGCCCAGCAGGGCGAGCATGGACAACATTCGGAGGGGCAGACGGCGCATGGTGCCGAGTGTAGCGGGGCCAGTTGCCCCCCACGGACGACTGGCGCGAGCAGGGCTGCTGGGATACGGAGTGACCTGGCCAACCACGCGCAGAGTCCAGGGCTGGTGCCCGCCGCGAAGGAATTCCGGGTGCCGCTGCGGGACATCGCAGGCCGCGCCGCGGCGGTGGTGTGGCCGATCATGCGCAAGACGGAAGCGCGCTACGACTGCGCAGAGACCACGCGGCCACAGGACCATGTGATCTTTTCCGGTCCAGGTGTGCCGAATTTGCGCGTCCTCTCCCGCCCTGAGGGACTCAAAAGCCTCAGGTGACCGCGCACTGCGAGCCTCTGGAAGTCCAGTACTGCTTGATCTCGACCCGTTTCTGAGGATAGAGGGCCACGACACTCACCAGCCCGCCATCCGTTGCCTGAGGCCCTCATCGCTCCACTTGGCGTAGATGCGTGCTGTCTCCAGCGCAGAGTGACCCAGGTGCCGGGCCACATCGTCCAGACTGGCTCCTTCACGTGTCAGCCGCGTCCCGGCGTAGTGTCTCAGGGCATGGTGTCCCCGGTAGGCAACGCCAGTGCGGACACACAAGCGCCTCAACCGCTCGACTGCGGCGGCATAGCTGCCCCCGATGACCAGGTCGTCCTCAAGCAGCACCTTCAACGCTGCCACCAGGCTTTCGCCCAGCACCACCCGGCGGGTCTTGCCCCCCTTGCCCTGCCGGACCGTCAATTCACGGGCTGCCAGATCGACATCGTCCCAGCGAAGGGCGAGCGCCTCGCTGATCCGCAGGCCGCCATGGGCACAGAGCAGCAGCAGGGCCCGCGTGCGGGCGTCTGCTGCGCCCATCAACGTCTGAACTTCTTCATGGGTATAGGGTTGTCTCTTTTCCCAGGCGGCAGTTTTGTCCCGCACTGGCTTGACGTCTGAAAAAGGGGCAGCCTGGGTCACCTCAGCCCAGCGCAGTGCCGAATACAGCAGCCGGACTCCGGCGAGCTGCACCCGTGTACTTGAGGCGCTCAGCCCTTCAGCCTCGGTCGCACGCACGAACCGTACTCCATCGGCAGATGTGGCCCGGAGGAGGTTGACGGCCTGATGCCCGGCGTAGTCCAAAAATCTATTCACTGCCCAGCGATACGTTCTGAGGGTTCGGGGGCTGGTTCCGGTCCCGCTGGCTCCGTGCAGAGTCAGGTAAGCCTCGGTCAAACTCCACAGCGCTTCAGCGTCCCGATCCCGGCAGGCTTCGACTCCCCGGCGTCTCCTCTCTTCTGGGTTAAGGTCTGCCCAGGCTCTGGCCCGGTCAAAAATCTCCCCACGATAGACATCCAGTTGCATTCCCATACCCCATAGTTAATAACAGTTAACTCCATGTGTAGAACAGGATGGATTTGTTAAACCCGTCACTGACGGCCCTGCTTTCGAGAAAGAGACAGCCTTGCTCAGGGCGCCGACAGTGTCAGCCGATGCTCCAGAACTGGAGCAGTAACCCGATCAGCTCCCGACAAACAGCAGAGATGGAATCTGGAGTATCCTCTCAGTTCTCCACCTCTCATGATATACATCTATATGTACGTATAGATGGAGGGATTGGCATCTATTGTGGTAGATATACAGACGTGACTACTGTCCAAGAAAGTCCAATGATCATCGCGATTACCAGCAGCAAAGGCGGCGTGGGCAAGAGCACGCTGGCCGTCAATCTTTCTGGCGCGCTCGCGCTCCGGGGTCAGACAGCCCTGATGGATGCGGATGCCGTCGTGGGGACAGCGCGGCGCTGGGCCAGCCGTGTCGGCGTGGTGCAAGTCCTGCGGGAAGGTGAACGTCCCGCAGCCGGAACGCGGTACCTGGTCCTAGATACCGAGGGAAGGCCAGCACTCAAGGACATGGTGGACCTGTCGCGGCAGGCAGGCGCTGTCCTGATTCCCTCTGGCGTCAGCGGCGTTGAGTTAGAGACCACTGTCGCGCTGTGGCAGGCGCTAGGCGACCAAGGGGGGGCGATGGAGGCTGTGCGGGTGGTTCTTACCCGGGTGCCGCCCGTGGGGCGAGCGGCGGAGCAAGTTCGGGAGGAACTGCGCCAGCGCGGCCTCCAAGTCGCGCAGACCTCTATCCGCCAGTACATTGCGTACCAGCGAGCCCATGAGGCGGGCAAGCTGGTACGTGACGTGACAGACGAGCGCGCCGCCGTAGCGTGGGCAGATGTCTTGGGCTTGGCTCTGGAGGTGTGCTGATGACCCGGAAAGAACGGCGCTTTGACTTTCTGGACAATCTTCAGACGGAGGGGCACACACCTCCGAACACGCCAGGGACGGCGACATCCGAAACGACTGGAAACGGGCAGTTGATGGAGTCCGTGCAAGAAAGCATTGATCCAGCTCTGCCTGCGACGACGGCAAGGATCCCGGCACAGGAGTCGGCCAGGCCGTATCTCTACGAGCCAATGAATCGGAACGAAGCGCAGGCCCCTTTGGGAAACCGAGTGCGCCTCACTGCGAAGCACGAACTTGAGGACTACGTTCGGGCCCTCAAGCGGGCCGGGCATCCTGCCACCGAGGGACGTGTATTGGAGGCACTAATGTTGCTGTTGAAAGATCACGCGATCCAGGCCCAAGTAAACAGCTTTTTGACGGGAAGAGAACAATTGCAGGATTGACGTAGAGCTTTCTATATGTATGTATGTAAATTATGAGTACTCTTCATCAAGGCGAACAATGCACTCAGTCGCCCTCGTCCCGAGTCTGGACGCAACATGCCGACTGACTGACAGCTGTGCCAAACGCCACGGTTGGGTTTTTAATCTGGGTCTTGTCTGAGACATTTTCGAGCATGGATCCAGAGATGAGTTGGCGACCATTCAACGGGCTTCAGGAGGTGTGCCGGGACCGGCGCAAAGGTTGATTGCCCACTACAGCTCGGTACTCAACAGCGCGCTGACCAAGGGCAGGACCTCACCCGGCGGGCGCTCCAGCGCGGCGCGAATGGCGGGCAGTTGAGTGTCGTCCAGCGCTTGCAGGGCGGCCAGCGCAGCAGGGGAGGGGGCCCGGCCCAGCCGCAAGCGCAGTAATACCAGCACCGTCTCTCTCAGGGCGGGTACCGGAGCTTCCTCTCCACCACTGGCGCTCGCTTTCCTTTTCTTCAAGTTCTTCGGGACACGTGACGAAGACTTCGCAGTCGCGCTTAGACCCACGCCCCATTTTTCCGGATCTCTTACGGCGTCCACCAAAGACGCGGCCAGAGACCGTGGCTGCCACCCGGTGGTCAGCCGTCCATCAATTTGCCGCAACACCGGGTGAATTCGCTCCGGGTGGTCCGCCGCCAGCGCCTCAGCAACTGGCCGGGTCACGCCACGGGCCATCAGCACATCCACCAGTTCCGGTTCTGGAGGTGCTTGAAAATGATAGGTCACCAGCCCGCTCCGCCCACGCCCGCTGAACTGCGCGCTCGTCAGATAGGTTTCAGAGAGCAGACGCTCATGTGCCAGATCCAAAGTGCGCTTGGCGTTATCTGTCCGCTCTTGCTCCAGACCACAGGCCACGAACCAGTCTCGTAACGGCAGGGTCAAGACATTGGCCAGAGCGCCGTCCAGCTGCACGCGGTGTGCCTGCAGGACGCGGTATAAGCTACGGGCCGTCGGCTGTCCCAGCCGGCCCAGCAGCTCACCGTCAAGCATTTGGAAGAGCCCCGCTCGAATCGAGGCAGCGAAAGTTGAGGTGAAGACGATTTCCACTGGAAGCCGTTCATTTAGCTCGCGATGGTGAAACGGCCGATGTCCGCCACTGCCCTGATCGACAAGGCGTAGATCAGAAATCAAGCCTGTGACCGTCGTCTCTCCCTGATGCCGCCTCGTCTCCGGCTTCCACGCACTGCGCACGAGGCTCCACTGCACGCCTGAGAGGCGCAGCAGGGCTTCGCGGAGCCGGACATACGCCTGACCATTGTCTGGCAAGCCACTGAAGGCAAGAAGCTCGGAGGGCATCACCAGAATTCGGTTCCCCTCGGGGCAACCGGCACGGAAAAAAATCGTCTGCAGGGCCAGAAGAACATCGGCATCTGTGCCGTAGGGACGTCCATGGAACGCATTGCCGACCACCCGGTAGAGCGTGCCGGCAATCTCGTAGTCCACTTGCCATGACGTGTCGCCCCCCGGAGGAGTTTTCGTGACACTGATCACACCTGCCCTGGTGAGGTCCAGCTCGTTGATGCGCGTCGTCATGGGCTTGATTGATCATATCAAGTGAAGTAAAAGATATTGATTGCAACAATCAAGGAGGCTCTATGCAGGCTGTATGCATCGACGGGAGCGCAAAAAGGCGCGGAGTATTCCTCAGAACCATCGGTAGTTCACCTCAGAACCATCGGTTTTTTACCTCAGAACAGTCGGCAGTATGCCTCAGAACAGTCGAAAGAATACCTCACAACAGTCGGTAAAAAGTCGCATTCTTGGTCTTGTCGGTATGGCCTTAGGCTGATAGTTCCGATACATATGAGGCAAAAAACCGATGGTTCTGAGGCATTACCCGACTGTTGTGAGGCATATCCCCGATAGTTCTGAGGTGATTAGCCGATAGTTCTGAGGCATATTGTGTGGTCCAAGGCGCTTGTCTGGCGGCCTGAGTGTCAAGTACCAGTGACGGCTCACAGCTCGTGCCCTACAGGGGAGCAGATTCTGCTCTACCCCCGACCATTCCTCCCTTAGGACAGCGTCTAGAGGATGCCAAGAACAGGTTTGAAGTTCGTGGTCACGACTCTGGAATGGGCAGAATGCCGGGGTGAATCGGTAAGGCTACCCTGGCGATGTGGATGACGACACGTACCTATTCCTGCTCCCGTATCTCTTGTTCAGCGCTCAAGATGCCAGACAGCGGAAATACCCGATTCGGAACGTGTTGAATGCGCTGCTGTGGGTGGCCCGTACGGGTGCGCAGTGGGCCTACCTCCCGAACGGCTTTCCGCCTGCGGAGATGGTGCGCCAACAGGCGCACCGTTGGTTCGAAGCCGGGTGCTTCCTGAACGCTACATACGATCTGCGTGTGCTCTCCCATCTGGAGCACGCCAGGAACGACGCGCCCACCGGGCAGGCTTTGACGGCACCAAGAAACGCAAGGGGACGACCACCTGGCAGTGGATACGCTCGGTCATGTGCTCGCGGTACTCACCACGCCCGCCAACGAACAGGATCGAGCACAGGTCTTTGACCTGTGCCTGGAGGTCCAGGCCGCCACAGGGATGAACATTGACGTAGCCTACGCTGACTAGGGCTATACCGGGGCCCAGACCGCGCTGGATGCCTCAGAAGCGGGCGTGGAACTGGTGGTAATCAAGCGGCCCGAGGCAATGAAAGGATTCATTCTGTTGCCCAGACGCTGGGTGGTGAGCGGTCACTTGCGTGGCTCTCACGGTTTCGCCGTCTGGGACGGGATTTCGGACGGTTGCCGTCAACTCTGGTGGGCCTTCACTTCTTGGCCACCTGCATTCTGCTGTGTCACAATCTCAGCCCGCTTTTTGCATGAGGTTCTTGTTAGCCTCTAGATTGGGAAGCATGCCTAAAGAACCGCGCCTGGAACTCATCGACCGCTTCGACGAGCTGGCGATGCTGCTCTCTTCTCTGGTGCCCGGGCTGCAGGCTCCCGACGTGAAGGTCAAGGAACTGATCGACGCCGTGAGCATGCCCGAGCGCCTGCGCACCCAGTTCCACCAGATCCGCCGGATGCGCAACAGATCGGCCCATCCCGAAGGCAACCCGCCGGGCGACTTCGAGGTGCGCAGCACCCTGGGGCTGCTCGAAACCTGCGTGCGCGAGCTGCACACCCTCCTGGGCCTCGATCCCCTCACGCTCGAAGAGCTGCATGAGCTGCCCCCGGACGTGACCTTCGCCGAGCTGCCCGAAAACGTGCAGGTGGGGCTGGTGCTCGGGCGTGACCAGAGCGTGCGCACCGAAGCCGAAGTGCAGGTGCTCACGGCCTTCCGGGCCAGATGCGCGCGCGAGGTCCAGGCCATGAACGCCGCACATCCCGAGTGGAAGCGCAGCACCAACTGGACGCTGCTCCCGTGGCCCGGGGTGCTGTGCACCGCTCTGGCCGCACTCGGCGTCCTGGCGGTCTTCCTGGTGGTGGTCTACCTCGCGGTGACCGGCACGCCCGCGGAGTCCGAGGGGCTGCTGCTGATGGTGGCCCTGCTGCTCGGCGGCGGCGTGCTGGGAGCCCTCACCTTCTTGCAGGCCCACGGCGTGAGGACCATGACCGACAGCTCCACGCCCCCCAGCCTGAAGCCCCCGCGCTGGCAGACCGCCCTAGCCTTCCTCGCCTGCATGGTGGCGGCCGCGGCGCTGATCAAGGGCGGCTTCCTGCGCGGAACGGTGATCTTCTTCGAGCTGCTGGGCCTGCTCAGCGTGCTGATCTACCGCGAGCTGCCGGTGGGGGCGTGGAGGGGCCCGGCCAACATCATGGAGATAGGTCTTTCCACAGACGCCCAGGCGTACGTCCAGGCCCTCAGAGACCAGGCGGCGCACAAGCAGGTCCTGAGCCAGGTCAACTGAGCGGTAAACGACCTGCGGGCCGCGCACCGGAAGCTAGACCGGGTTGTAGACGTGCTCTACAGCATTGAGGCACGAGCAACTGAGGACAGGACATCACGGCGGGTCGGCAACGGCCGTCATCACTTCGGGTGCTTCTTACGCACTCTGCGCCACTTCGGTGCCCGCGCTGCCTGCACTTTCTGGTGTGCGGCGACGTAGGCGAGAATGCGGGCTCTCTGCCGTTCCGGCCGGCGGTTCGGTGAATTCCTCAGGAGTTGCTTGACCTGCGCGAGCAGGTGCGGGTGGTGACCGGCTGGGACGGACGGATACCGCATCGTGCCGAAGACCAGCCACTCTGCAGACCGCCAGGCGGCCCACTGGTCGGCCCGGACGCGCGCCGCCCCGGTCAGGGTCTCCCGGTCTGCTTTCGCCAGGCCGCGGTTGTAGAACTCCTCCACGAGGTGCTCGAGCCTGAGCGACTCCATCCATTCCTGCCTCTCAACCCACAAGCCCTTGCGGATGTCCATCGCCACCAGATCCCTGAATTTCCTCGCTTCGCGGAGCAGCTGGGCGATCTCCGGATGGTCCCGGTTCATGGTGGTCCAGAGCGCGTGCTCTTCCCATTTCTCAAGATCCGCTGTGTACAGGGTCTTGAGGGGAAGCTCATCCGCAGCGCCCTTGCCCGTGAGCTTCTCGTCCCGCAGGTAGCGCAGGACAGCGCGGTAGGCCCGCCGGGGCAGCCCATGGGCCGCGTAAGGGGAGAGGCCAAACGGCAGGCGGCTGTCATTCTCCTCGTGATACTTCCACTCTGCATTCCACAGCGCCCAGCTGAGCTGGGGGTAGCGCTGCCTCAGCACGACCTGCCGATAGCCTCCAGGGGGCTCGTGTGCCTGCAAGAACTGCACGGCGGCCTGGGCCACCCGGTCATGACGGCCTGGGCGGTATCGACTGCGAGGAGCATCCACAGGCTTCTCCTCCTTCACCAGCTGCAGATCCAGCAGCTCGCCCTGAGGAGTTGCTAGGAGCAGCCACACGCGGCCCGAGGTCCAGACCTCGTCGTAGATGACGGTCGGTGGGCAGGACGTCGCGGGCAGATCCGGACTTCCCTGAAGGGCACCGATCTGCTGAGCGGGGATGCCCGTCAGGCGTTCCAGGGTCGCGCCGTTGAGCGGTCCCTGCAGAGGATCGCGCAGCCACTCGACGAGCGCGGGTGTGACGGGCCCAGGATCAGGCATGGCCTGGACACCGCAGGTGGAACACCGCACCCGGGTCGGGGCCTGCAGGATCAGCGGGGTCAGCCCGCGGGGCAGGGTGGCCACCGGCCGCCAGCCGGTGCGCGGTGGCAGGGCGGCCTGCTCACTGCAGATGGGACAGCGGAGCAGTGCCGGCGACAGCAGGACTGGTTCTGGTTCCGGCCAGTCCTGCGCAGCATGCAGCTGCGTCATGATCTGCTCCAGCCGGCCTTCTGCCGACCTGAAGCGCAGGTGCTGCATCACCTCGCGGACGGTTCCATTGGCCCTCTCCCCACGGGCGTTGCTGGGCCGCTTGCCGTCATGCTGGGTGCCGAATGTCTGTCCGAGGACCCGCAGCCGCGAGCCCCAGGCTTTTGAGCGCAGCATCCGGTCGAAACGGGCATGGGGCTCCAACCAGGCCCCTGTTCCAGGCCTGGCCCGCAGCGCGTACCAGCGCTCTTTGAAGGCCCGCCACCCGGTGGCGTCGCCGACCTGCCAGATGCTGCCCAGCACCTCGCCCACCTCCTGGTTGTACCTGTAGCGGTCGCAGCGGGCCCCGTCCGTGCAACAGGAGTGACAGACCTTCTCAGCGGCGTCATCTGCCTCGCGGATGTGCTTTCGCAGGTGAAATGGATCGGTGGCGAAAAGAACTTGGTCGCCAAAGACGTCCGGGTTCCGGGCGGCCAGCCAGAACGCATCCCACATGTCCGCGGTCACGCGCGTCGGTCGCGGCTGTGAGGGCCACCACTCGCGGTACCACGACGCCACGATCCGCAGCGGCGGCAGCAGGTCGGCGACCTCACGGCCACGGCACAGGCCGATCACCCGCTGGCCCCGTGGCAGGTTCGGATCTGGATCATTGTTGCTTAAAACCGTCCAGTACTGCCCGCCAAGAGAGACCTCGTCCATCGCCAGGTGCTGCACCACGCTTGCAGGACGCTTGAGAATGTACCGGTCGGTCTGGAGGAACGCGCTGACCTCACCCGGTGCGCCGCGCGCCGCGCGCCGGACCTGCGTGAGCAGACGACCGTTGTCACCCAGACTGCGCACGACCAGGGAGGCGGGGATGTCCGTCTGCCCCTGTACGTCCTGGACAAACGCGATCAGCGCGTTCGTCACCTTGATGCCGCCGGCGTTCAGATCGGCCAGGTCCTGGGGAACAGGGGAGGTGAACTGTGGCTGCTTGTCCCGCGTCTGCCAGCGCTGCCGCCGGATGACCAACTCGACGCCGTCCAGGCCGCTCGGCGTGTCGCGGATGGTTCTGGAGGCCCAGCCGCACCGGTAGAGCGGGACCGTCGCCGTGGGCGGGGTGTCGAAGCACAGTTCGGCGGTCCAGCCACGTCCATTCGGATGGGGGACGGCGGGAACCGCGATCAGCGTGTCCGGGGAAGGCGTTCGCCTGGGCCAGTTCCGGGTCAGCGTGGAGCCGACCAGGACCCTCCAGGGAAGGGTTACAGCCCCTGCCACAAGGTGCCCCCGATTTTAGTCGTCTTCCCTATGCGGTGAATTTTCACAGGTGGTGGTGTTGAAACGTCAGGATATGGGGTCACGTGATCCCAATGATGCCGCAGCCGGCTGCGATTTCGGGCATATGTGCGGGCGCAATCCTGGTACGAACCGCCTCGCAGGGCGCGAGCTGGAAGTGCATAAGAAGGGTCACGGAGGTGCAGCAGAGGAAGGAGGCGGAAATCCAGAAAGGATTTTCAGAACGCCAAAAAGGAGGGCAGGCATGCACACACGGAATGCACGTGTTGGACGCGTATTGGGGCTGACGCCACAGGAGACGCAGGCGGTGCGGCGGCACCAGAATGATCTGAAGCAGAACTGGACGGAGGCGGAGGTGCAGGCAGAGGGATTACCCCGGTATTACGCACGCGACTGGTTCATCCGCGAGTTGAATCGGTTGGGTTGCCTGGCGGCAATGGAAGTCGAGTACGGCTACAGCAACCAGGTACTCAGCAAATGGGGGACGCGCCATGGGCTGAGTCTGCGGCCCCGCATTGAGCCTGGTCTCCGGCCCGAGGCCCGTGCCCTGCGGGCTGCTGGCCACAGCTACGTTCAGATCGGGGCCGGACTGGGCATTAGCGCCACGACGGCGCAACGACTGGTCAAACAGGACTGAGCAGCCTGGTAGAGCCGGAGGCGCCAGGTGCCGGCTCTACCCTCATGACACTGCAACGGAAGGGCTTAACCTGGCGAAGGTCGAAATTTGGGACGTGGCATAGGGACACCGTATCGCTCGCCATGCACAGAGGTGTCACAGCGCAAAATGACCTACGCTGGAGTGTGTCTACGACGCATTTAAGCATCACTCTGCAGATGGTTGCGCAGCACAATCTGACTTTCCTCAACGCCAGTGAGCGTGCCGCTTTTCATCTCCGGAGCACGAGGCGGCGGCGGCGGGTGGTGGACTTTGGCTGGAGCGTCCACACTTCCTCTATGTCGAGTCACCGAGACGACGGAGCCGATCTCCTGCCGCTTGCCACCCATTCCGCGCCCGGTGCGCCCACGCCGGGGGGCCCCCGCAACCTGGCGGGGCAGGTCGCGGTCGTGACGGGGGCGGGCAATGCCATCGGCGCCGCGACGGCGCTCGCACTCGCGGAGCAGGGCGTGGACGTGGTGCTCGTCGCGCGGCGGGAGGCGCATGTGTACGCTCTCGCGCAGCAGGTGCGGTTGGCTGGGGGACGCGCCGAGGTGGTGGCCGCGGACGTGACGGACGAGGCCCAGGCCCGGTTCGCCGTGGACCGTGCCGCCCACGCGTTCGGCCGGATCGACATCCTGGTGAACAACGCGGGACTGACCCTGCTCGGTCCGGCCACCGACACGACCGACTGGCGCGGCATGCTCGGCGGTGATGTGCTGGGGATGGTGCGGACCACCTACGCCGCGCTGCCCTCCATGGGCGCCCGGGGCATCGGGCGCATCGTGACCATTTCCTCGGTGACCAGCGAGGCTCTCGAGCTGGCGCTGTCCTCCATACCGGGTGCCGGGTGCCTTGGTCACCAGATGCGCCACCACGACGTGATGGACAGCGTCCGCTTCACGACCATGGGGCCGGACATGACCACGCCAGTCCCCTGTCTGGCCGCCCGGCACCGCATCCAGCCCCTGAGCTGCCTGCGCCCGGAGCACATCGCCGAGGCCGTGATTTTCGTCGTTCGCCTGTCCGACTTGATTTCCCTGGAGAGCCTGCAGGTGCTGTCGCCCGCCCAGATGGCCTCCCTGGACCAGTCAATCTAGAGAACCCTCGCCCAGCCCATTCCATTGCCCACCCTGCCCCAGCAGCTGCACAAGCACCGCGAAGCTCGCTCCCCCCGAACTCGCCTTCTCAGCGAAAGGACAGGGCGATTTCGGAGGGGGGAGACGATTTGTTGGGAGTGGACTTGCTGGAAGTCCGGTCCTGCGTCACGTCCACGCATCATGCCGCAGCCCAGCGGCTGCCCGTGCCACATCACCCATGTGCAGCATAGAAGATCGACCTTGGTGCCTGGTGCTGACCAGGAATCAAGGTGATGCAGGCTGTGCGTGATCTTTCCTGGTTCAGCGCCAGCGGCCACGTCAGCACCTCGCATGGCCGGGACCGCGGCGTCTGGGCGATGCTCTGACACTATGGCGGGTCATTCTCTGGAGCCGTCTGCTCCTTGCTCTCTGCGTTGGCCTGCTGTAACACCGCGATGCGCGTCTCTACGGTTTGTGCCTCCGCGATCAACTGACTTTTCCGCTCCGCTTTGCCCGCTCCAATTCCTGGCTCCGCTCCAGCGCCTCGGCACTCCTCAAAATTTCCCCGCTGACAGGGAAAGGCTGTCTGGGAGGACGGATTTTCTACTTTGCGCTCTGGAGCGGCTTCCTTAAACTCCCCTCGATTTCCTCGGTCGCTTCGACGACTCCTTTAGCAGGTCGAGTGTGACAAATCGCTCCCGCTGGATGTCGCATAAATTCCAACCAGGACAGCGAATATGCACAGAGGCGTCCCTGATAGGAACGCCTCTTGAGGGCTAGGCGGTGTGTCGGGCGTGAGTTTAGGGAATCTTAAGGACGCTGACGTACGTAGCGGACATCAGCACGACGTCGGGCATGGGTAGGGTGGTGCCGAAGTTCCTGGCGTAAATCCAGGCGTTGTAGGTGCCACTCGGGGCTGTTGGCGTGAGTTCATCCTGCAGGCTAAAGGTTGGTGAGGCCAGCAGCTTGCTGCTCGTCGTGTGATCAGACGTGTCGTTTTCCACCGAGGCGTAGACCAACTTGGTGTTGGCGGGGGCAGTGCCCGAATACGACGCCTTGTTGCCAGTGACCGTTACGGTGGGCGTGCTGATGTTGCCGAGCACAACCTTCGGATCGACCGTGCAGGTGTCGGTGTAGTTGACCCCGGCTACCCTGAGCGAGGCGCTGTACGTTCCTGCCACCGCACGCGGGCCACCGTAGCCGCTGCCCGCAGAGGTGCTCTGGAACACCATGCCACGATAGGCCTTGCCCTCGTTGAAACCACCCGGGCCGACCACCTCGTAATCGGTGTTGGCCTCAATGTTGCCGCCGTCTGGCGCACGGAAGCGGGTGTACATGGCGAAGAAGGGCACAGTCTCAGAATCAGTGCTGTACGTGTAGGTGCCGCAGGAGAAGTCGAAGCCGTGAGGCAAGACGGCAACCGTGCCGGTCTTGCCGTCGCTGCTCGCGGTGATGGTCACCGTCTTTTTCGCTTCTTCCAGGCTGAAATGATGCGCAGTGATCTTCCCGCTGGCGTCGACGCTGATCAATTCGGGGGCACTGGAGGTCCAGGTGACCGCGCGGCCACTGAGCACGTTGCCGCCGGCATCCTTCGCCACGGCACTCAACGTTTTGGTCTGCCCGATAACGATGCTTGAGGTGCCGGTCACCTGAATGCTGCTGACGGTCGCCGGGGTTGTTGTGTTGGTGCAAGCGGCGAGCAGTGCCGTGAGCCCGAGGGCCATACATATTTTTCTCATCACCGTACTATCAGGTCTGCACCAGGCCGGGTCAAGCAGATTTGAGCGCTGGAGGCTCTGAAAAGTTCCACCCCCGTTGGGGGTACGTGACGTTGGCTGTCGTTGCGCAGGCTGGCCACGGCGCTGGGTCAAGTGGTCATCTGGGAGTTGCTGGTGCTGCAATTTAGAGCCTTGCAGAGACGAAGGTCAAGCGATTCTTCAACCTGTGAACCCCCGATTTAAGGCTGCACAGAGGTTGCGCAAGACGCCTGTATACGTCCAACGTGGTAAATCTCTCCACCCACCAGAGCGGAAAACATTAAAATTCTGAGAGAATATGAAGACACTTCGACTTCCTGCTTGCCTTGCCCTCTCTGCCGCGCTCGCTGCCTGTGGTGGCGGAAATGGTCCTGCGCCCACCGCCGATTTCGCTCTCAACGTGAAATTGATGGGCGTCTCGGCGGCTCCAGTCTCCGTCAAAGCGGGGAACACGGTCCTGTGGAACGACACGGTGACCGGAACCAAGACCTTCACACAACTCGCGGCGGGGACCGTGGTCACGGTCAAGGGCGCCGCCGTGCCCGGGTTCGATGTTCCTGCCGAGCAGACGGTGACGGTCAACGCCAACCAGACCGTCACGCTGACCTACACGGCGCAGCGCGGCGCGGCAATCAGTCCGGCAAAGATCAGCGGTACCGTGACTGGGGCAACGTTCCCCGCGGGGTACGTGCTGCTCGGCAATGCCGATGGCGTCAGCGCCAATTCCCGGGGGACCCTGAGCGCATCGGGCGAGGTGGATCTGAAGCTCGCGGCTCCGCCTTCCACGGGCCGCTCGTCCACCCTGCTTCCCCCGCCATTCAGTGGATGTACCTTCACGGGGACCAGCACCGCCAACCCTGACATCTTCCGGTTCAGCCGCCTGTACGCGTATTCGGCGCAGGGTGATCCCCTGGGCGAGATTCATGAGGAGCTCGTGGCGGGATCGACGGTGCCGGGCAGCACGGTGGCCCGTATCTACAGCACGGCCGCCTCGCGGACCAGTGGAACCGTCGACTGCGGAAACAGCGGTTCAGTGGTCTATGACCTTGATCTGAAGGCCGGTTGGAACGCCGTGGAGTACAGCGCGAAGACAGACGTCCCGACGCGCCTCACGCTGAAGTCACTGGACCCGGCGGCGGCCTCGCAGCTCAAAGGCCGGCTGTTCGAGTCATTCGTCAACGTCGACCTGGGCACTGCGCCGCTGACCTTTGCCGCCAATGAAACGGTCAGCGTGCCCGCCAAGTTCCAGCAGGTCGGCGGCGTTTCCGGTGCGGTCACGCTGTCCACCGACGTGCCGGGATTAACGGTGGAGCCATCCCGACTGACGCTGCCCACCCTGGGAGCTGCCAGCGGGGCCGCCCAGGGGCAGAGCGCCTTCGTGCAAGGTCTGGGCCTTGCGCCGCAACAGCTCGACACCCAGCTCACCTTCCGGTACACGGGGACAGTCCCGGGCATCCTGCCCTTCCGGCTCCTCGTGAACGACAGCGCGGGCCGGTCAGCGGGCGGTGGTTTCGGGACGATTAGTGTCCAGCGACCCGGCGTCAAGCTTCAGTTCGGTACTGAGGAATTCGTCTGTCAGGGAGAAACGGGAGCTGTCCGGGGACAGCTCGTCAGCCTGTTCGGTTACGCAGGGCCAGTCACCTTAAGCCTCAAGGGGCTTCCTGCCGGGGTCAGTGCGGCGCCCGTTCAGGTCACCCTCGGGGCCAACACCAGCACCGAGATCACGCTGCCGATCACCGTGGCCAAAGGAGCAAGCCCCACCCAACGCGATGTGACCATCGAGGTGTCCGGCCCCGGGGCCACCAGTTCGGTGTCGCTGGCCCTGGGGGTCTGCCCCCAGCGGACGCTGATCAATAACGGCGGCGTGTCCGAGCGCGGGCTGGCCCCGGTGAGCAGTGGCGTGTGGATCCTGACTGGCATCGCCGAGACGCAGACCAACAACTCCTATGACCAGGTGCTCAAACGGTTCACGTCCAGCGGCGTGGCCGCCACAGTGACGTTGCCAGAGGTGGGCCAACTGGCCGGCCTGAGCAACGGTGACGTGGTCGCCCTGCCGTACGCGAATGGTGGCACACAGGCCAAGCTGGTCAGACCGGACGGCACCTTCACCACCGTGGTCAAACCGGAAGGTATGGGTCAGGCTGTCTCGGACGCCGATGGACGGCTGTGGTATGTCGGCCGCGACGCTGCAGACCAGCGCCTGGTGCTGACCCGCTGGAACCCGGTGACGGGCGAGGTGGCCGTCATGGACCGGACGCGCGTTTATTCCCTGGACAATACAGAATTTCTGGTCAGTCCCGATGGGAAGACGTTGCTGTATCTGGCTTTGAGCACAGATCTTCCGGTGGTAGTCAATACCGTGACGGGCGCGGTGCGTGATCTGGGGACGCGCCTGGACGGGTATCCATTTTTCACGGCGGCCATCGGCAATGACGGCACCATCTGGCTTACAGATATCAACAATAATCTGAATCGCCGGGATCCGGACGGCCGCGTGTCCACGGTGATCTCCAGGGCGACCCTGCCTGGGCCGCAAAACTTCATCGTCATTGGCCTTGACGCGGCGACGCCGGGCGTGTTGTGGCTGCAAAATGGATTCAAGGCCATTCGCCTGGAGACCAGCAGCCTGAAGATGACGTCCACCCCCGTGGGCCGGATCTCCAGAATGATCACCACCCGTAACGGCGGTGTGGCGGTGGTGACCTACGACGGGTGCGCCACTCAAGCTTGCTCCCACCTGACGCTGCTGAACTGAACAGTCAGCCGTGAATGGACAGTGGTCAGGTGTGGGGACAGACGCGTCTGTCCCCACACCTGACCGCGACTTCTAGATGATCCGGAGCGAGTTCTGAGGTCCAGACTTTCTGAGGGCCGAGATCCTTTCACTTTCCCGGCTGCGAGCCTTGCGATAATGAACATTTGTGTGATCCAGAGGGCGTCCCGTAGAAAGCAGCGTTCCTGGATTGTGTATCTCTATTGCAAAATTTAGAGTAATGGCGACAGGTTTTCGCAAGCAGCAGCCTCGCGGACGATGCTTACGGTAGGCGTGTCAGACAGTAAAACTCGACCTCTCATCCGAGTTGGCCAAAAATTGGGCCTTCGCCAGGTTAAGCCCAAGCTGGGCCTACACAACCGCGTGGAACTGGCTCGCCGGGCCATGGAACACGGACTGGCGGACAGCACGACGCCTGGACCGCCCCTTCCGTAAGAGTCCCGGTCCTGCGGCTGGACACGCCAGAGTCAGCCTGCTCTGGCGAATAGTCAAAATCGTTTCGCCCGCGGACAGTCAGGCCGCCCACTGCTCCCGCCTACTGGTCCCTGCGCCTGAACGCCAGCACACCGTACAGGGCGGCAAGGCACAGGTAGAGTGGGGTATGCGGGTGTACAGCTGCGCGTCGTCGCGGGCAAACGCGCTCTCCCCAGCCTGTCGGGCCTTAGCCAGGTTAAGCCTCAGAACGATGGCATGCTGGGCTGCGCAGGCCCAGGATCTGGCACGGGATGCATGATGCTGCTTTTCCCCCAGCTGCCGTTCGTGCCGGCGGCGTTGAGCGTGATCGTGATGGTCGGCAACAGCGGGCGCCGCCGGGCTGCGGGCAGCTGGGACAGCAGGGGCTCCTGGTGACCCCGCAGCTGGGCGTGATCCGCGCCGATGGTCAGCGTTATGCCCCCCGTCGTTCTGATCCTGGGGCTCCGTGAAACGGCCTGGCATGCAGCGGGATCCAGGGGTGGGGGTGGTCAGGTCACCGTTGTCACGTCACTCAGGTCGGCGCTGGCACACATGGATGGGAAAGGCCCCCAGGGTGGGGGGCCAGATATCCCAGTTCAGTCGACGTTTCATGCGCGGAAAGACCCCTGCGTTCTTACAATTCGAATTCGGCATAGTACGCCAGACGCCAGGCGTTCTCGGCCGCCGCGTTATCCTGCCCGTGATCCACATTGCGGGGACTCCAGTAGGCTTGCGCTTCCTCCGGGGTGGCAAGGCGGTAGTACACGTAGGTCACGGGGCCGCCGTAATCCAGGTTGGGCTGCCCCATGTGTTCGAGCGTGTCGGCGCTCAGATACCAGCAGCGGTCGCTGGCACCGGTGGCCACCACGACCCCGCCCTCGCACGCGAACACGGTGCCGATCTCGGGGACCATATCGGCGGCCACGAGCGTGCGCAGGCGGTTCTCGGGACGCTGAACCGGAACGGCCGCAGGCTGGGCGCCGATCAGGGCCCAGCCAATGGAGGTTTTTTCCAGCTGTGCGCCAGCCTCGTAGCGCTGGCCAGAGACCGGGCAGGTGCCAGGGTAGCGGGCAGTGGTGGTGGGGGTGCGGTTGGTCACGCCATCAATATGCAACATTCTTACGCTAATTTGTGAGAGAGCCTCTCGCGCTTCGCTCAGGTGACGCGCAGCAGCAGACGCGGGTCCTCGGGGGTAATTTGCGCTGCGAGCATCGCGGCCACGGCATCGTGCTGGGTTGGTGCCCGAAACAGGGCCGTAGAGAGGTCATGTTCGAGCAACTCCCACAGCGGCTCTCCGCCCAGATCCTGCGGGCGCGCGTGGCGTCCAGGGCGCCAGCCTGCGATGGGCCACGCGAGGATGTCTGGCCCCGGTCCGCGCCGACGCCCGGCGGCCCGCACGACGACCAGGCCGGGGCCGGCGGTCATGCCCGGGACGGCGTAGTCCTCGCGCTGGGTTGTGATGAGCTCGTAGCGCCCATGCTGGATCTCGCCGTCCAGGTGGGCGAGCGCCAGATTGAGGGCCGCTTGGCGCTGGGGGCCGCTCATCAGGGCCCACATCAGGAACGCGGGCTCAGACAGGGCCAGGCTGTGGAACTGCCGCACTGCGCCGGGGCGGGTCTCGGTCACGCTGGGTGGACCTGCGCACAGCACCTCCTCGAGTGCGCGGCTGCGGCTCACCGGGTCAGTGTGACTGTGCACGTGCGCCAGAGTGGGAGAGACGCGGTGCGCGGTGCGCGGCAGCGGGTGGGTGTCGATCCGGCCCGACAGGCCGGCGATACGGGCGAGTAGGGCGTGCGGGGTACTCATGGCCGGCATCCTAGCTGCCTTGCCACTGGAGGCGCGTAAGCAGAGAGTCGCGCACGTCGCTCAGCCCTGCCTGTTCCAGGCAGGGCAGCGCCAGCGGGTGGGCAGGTGCCCAGGAGGCCACGACCACCGCCATCCGTGGTGACGGAGAGCCGGCCGCCGCGCTGTGCGACCTGCTGGACAACGGTTCCCGTGCCGCTCTGGACAGCGTCTGCGGAGACCAGACCTTCGCCCAGCAAACCGTGGGGTCCACGGCCGATCTGCCGGCCCGCCTGCAGCGCGCGGCCGCTCCACTGCCTTCAGACCAGCGGCATGTCGCGTTCCGCTGCTGGACGCGGGAGGGTTAGCACAAAGGCCAAGCCCCCTTCCGGCGGACTGGACGCCCGGACCCAGCCGCCCCAGCGCCTTCCGGTGAATCACCGGAAGGCTTGATTAGAGACAACAAAGGACATCTCAGCTTCTTAGCCATGCGCGGCATGGCGCTGCCATCTGCCGTCTCAGTTGTTCTCTGCGAATCTCATCAATCAGAGCCTGCGTATTGACTTTCGATAGGTATTGAACGATAGTCAATACATGCCGATTCACCGCTGGGCCGTCACTCTGCTGCGAGTGTCCCTCGTGACCCTCTTCATGGTCCTCCTCCTGCTCCAGACATTCTCTTTCCCTGGACAGTTCGCACACATGGCTCAAGAGAATCCTCAAAGCGCTCACCTCCGCTGGCCCCTCACCATCGTCTTTGCCTGCTGGATTCTGTGTGCGCAGATCGTTCTCGTTGCCATCTGGAAGTTGCTGGCCCTCATTGCCGCCAACCGCATCTTCACCAGCGTCTCCATGACCTGGGTCGATGTCATCGTCCGTGCCATCGTTGCTGCCTGGATCATCCTCGCTGGCGCACTGCTCTACGTCGGCCTGCAGGCTGATGACCCCGGCCTGCCCCTACTGCTGTTCACCTGGTTCATCGGTGTGACCGTTCTGGGCCTCCTGATGATCGTCATGCGTGCCCTACTGCGACAGGCCACCACCCTACAGACCGATATGGACGAGGTGATTTAATGCCGATCATCGTCCGCATCGACGTCCAGCTCGCCAAACGCAAGATGAGCGTCGGCGAGTTCGCAGAGCGCGTCGGCCTCACGCCCGCCAACGTGGCTGTCCTCAAAAACGGCCGAGCAAAAGCCGTGCGGTTCAGTACCCTCGAAGCCATGTGTCGTGTCCTCGAATGCCAACCCGGTGATCTGCTGGAATGGATTGAAGACTAACCTCACCTAAAAAATGATCATCCCACGAGCAACTGCGGCCCTGCGGCCGCAGCGGCAAGCGCAGCACACTCCGACGCCGAACCCACCATGACTCAACTCCAGAGGTCAATCACGGCAACAGCTCCACGCGGACGACACCGGCCGAGACCATCACGCCCATCAGTGAGGTCTCCAAGCATCGACGAGTAAACGCAAGTGAGGTCACTATGAGGCACATTTACCCACTCCCTTCCCGCTCTCTCCCTCTGTCCATCGCCATCACCCTGCTCCTCGCCAGCACCTCCACCCACGCCCAGACACAGGACATGCCCAGTCAGATCGACACGCTCTTCCGCTGGGCTACACCAGCCACTCCCGGATGCGTCATCGCCGTCTCCCAGAATGGCCAGGTCATTTTGAATCGCGCGTACGGCTCAGCGGACCTCGAGCGAACCGTTCCACTGACACCCGATGCGATCTTCGATATGGGCTCTCTGCGCAAGCAATTCATCGCCGCAGCGGTGCTCCTTCTCGTTGAGGAAGGCCGCCTCTCGCTCAACGACGATCTCCATAAGTACTTCCCCGAGCTGCCCACCTACGATCACACGATCACCCTCGACCACTTGCTCACCCACACCTCCGGCGTCCGTGACTGGACCGGCCTCCAGCCGCTCACTGGCGGTCAGGCCGATATCCTGACGCTGATCCTGCGGCAGCGCAACCTGAACTTCATCCCCGGCAACGAATGGGCCTACTCCAACAGCGGCTACGTGCTGCTCAAGGAACTCGTCGAGCGCGCGAGCAGCCTGCCATTTTCTGAATTCGCCCGTCAACGCCTGTTCGACCCCCTCGGGATGACCAACACCGCCTACCATGAGGATCTGCGCGACGTCATCGAGAATCGCGCCCTTGCGTACGCGAAAGACAGCAACAGTTGGAAGCAGGACATGCTTCTCGGCGATGACCGTGGTGGCGGTGCACTTTTCAGCACCGCTCGCGATCTCCTGATCTGGAACGACGCGCTGACTGCCGCGCGGCTTGGCCCCTTCGTGACCGCAAAACTTCAGGAACCCGCTCGACTGAACAACGGCAGGACACTGAGTTACGCCCGTGGCCTGATCATCGAGCCTTACCGCAAGGGCAAGGTCATCTGGCACTCCGGCGCCGCCGCCGGGTATCATTCCTGGCTCGGTCGTCTGCCGAACGACAAGCTCTCCATTGCCGTGCTCTGCAACTCCGACGCTGTCGGCGCATCCACCATCGCGCGTCGCATCGCCGAGGTATTCCTGCCTGCTGTAAACCCTGACTCCACTCAGACGTCCGCACCGACCACCACCGTGCCGACGGGCGACCTGAACGGCAAGGCAGGGCTTTTTCTCGACGAACGCACCGGCGAACCTTTGCGCCTGCTGAGCGACAACGGCCGCTTGAGCATCCCCGGTGGCCCCCCGCTCGTTCCGGTAAGCTCAGACCACTTCCGCAATCCGCGTGGAGATCTCTTCTTTCGCTCACAAGATGAATTCGAACTACACTTCCTGTCTCAGAATCAACTTGAATTGATCTCCATGGAAGGTCAGAAGACCTCTTACCGTCGCGCTCAGCCAACCACTCTCACTGCCGCTGATCTACAGATGCTGGCTGGCCGCTACGAGAATAACGAGGTCGGGTCGGTCCTTCGACTCGTCTCCGCTGACGGGAGCTTGATACTGCGTCTGGAATTCAACCCGGACACGGGGATCAGTCTCCTTCCAGTTGCACGCGATCTGTACCAGGCAGGTGGAATGACGGTGCGTTTCCAGCGTGATTCGGCAGGAAAGGTTGTGGGGTTCAGCTATAGCAATCCAACGGTACGTAACCTGCAATTCACGCGAAGCGATCGTCCAGAGGGACAGTAAAACCTCCACTCCACCACCGGACCGCAGTATGCAACCAAAAGTACCGCTGCGCCGGGCGCGGCGCGTGGTGATTTGACGCCCCGCTTGTGTGCCGATCGGCGGCCTGGGTCCGCTGGCGCTGACTGGCCTGGGCCCTGGGTGTCCGGTGGCCGCCGGCACTCCGGCCATCGCCTGGAAATTGACGCTGTTGGCAAAAAGCGGCGATGGCAGAGTTGGAACTGAGCGCTTGACGGAGACTGGTGGCGCCCGGCCCCACGGCCCAAGCGCCCAGTGCCGATGTGCCCGGCACCGGGGGTGTGAGCTGAACCGCGTCCGGATGATGCTGTCCGAGCCAGCCCCTGTTGTTGTGGACCTGGCTGCCGAGAATGTTGAAGAGCACCGAGTTGACGTCCTCGGTCAGGGCGGGGGCGGGGGTACCCGGACGGCGTGGTGGTGGGGCGTGAGCCGGAAAGCCGCTTGAAGAACGACATTTGCTGTGTCTCCCTTCAGTTGGGGCCGTTCAGCTCCGCAGTGCGGTCAATGCAGGCTTTTGGGGGCCCCTGCTCTGGGGTTTGCGGTGCGCCATTAGCGCTGCGTTCTTCACCTCTTACACCACCAGTGGGAAGCTGGCCAGGATATGCATGAACTTGGCTTCGGTCAGGCCGTAGAGGTGCGCCACGCGCGCGTCGAGCTCGGCGCACAGGACGGCACAGCCTGCCTCGCTGGTGATGCCGTCTTGGTAACCCTGAAGTCCCGCAGCGCGCGCGCGATCATCGAACCCTGGCGCGGTGCAGATCAGCTGACAGGGTCAGAGCCGCCTAGAGTTACGCCCCCGAGCAACGTCTGGGGCGACTCAGCACGGTCCTTCAGGAAGCGTCGCGGTCCAGACGAGTCGGACCAGTGATCAACGCGCATATACCTCGCTGCTCCGTTCCGTTGCTACCGCAATGCCGAGACCCTGGGCGCGGTGTGGCATGGATAGGGGCTTGAAGAGTGACTCTCAAATCGCTGGACGTGGCGCGTGACACCGCTGTGCTGCCCGGACGCACTCGGGCCTCAAAATGCGGTCACGCAGGGCGTATGCGGGAGCTAGGCGCGCTCCTGTGCGCCGCTGGCCCTGGCCGCGGCCCCCATCTGGGTTCCGGCCTCGGCCAGAGTGGCACTGCATCTTCAGCCGCATCGCCTCAGCTGCCTAGCAGCGTCCCTATGTCATCAGCCACGAACCGAGATCAGTCGTGACCTACCGTGCAGGAAACCCGCCGTCCGGGGTCTGGTACAGCCGCAGCGTCTGCCGGCGCAGGCGGGAGACGTCGGAGATGTCCAGAGCCACGGCCCGACCACGCCAGAGGGCGTCGCCTTGCACTGGGAACGCGGTGATCACGGGGAGCGGGCGCGCTGCAGCGGGGTCAGGACCTCGATCGTCGCTCCCTCGCCGCACTCTCACGAGAACACGTTCTGGCGGGCTGGTGAGGAAGTGGGTCCGGCTGTCACAGTCGAGCGGAAATGAAAACCTCTCCAAACCTTCGGCACCTCAACGCCCTTCAGACCGCCACTGCCGACGCCCTGCGGATGGGAGGTCCGCTGGCCCGCGCCATCCGTGACCTGCTTGAGAACGGCAACGACGCCGCAGCGGACAGTGTGCACGAGGTGCTCTCGCTGCTGAACGAGGTTGTTCCGAACGGCCTGACAGCCCGCGTCCAGACCGCAGCGGCCGATCTCGGTGAGGCTGTGCGGCGCGCCCATCAGGCCTTTCCCTACGCGCTCGACCAGTGCTCGCTGGTCCTTGCGCACCAGACGATGCAGCGCGTCGCCGCCCACCTGGTCACCGACGACGAGTGGCAGG
This sequence comes from Deinococcus marmoris DSM 12784, assembly GCF_000701405.1. Taxonomy (GTDB): domain Bacteria; phylum Deinococcota; class Deinococci; order Deinococcales; family Deinococcaceae; genus Deinococcus; species Deinococcus marmoris. The sequence continues at coordinate 18,960 of NZ_JNIV01000006.1, read as the reverse complement.
CCCTCGCGCGGGGCATGGGGGAGCCGGCACCTGACCTCGTGCCGCCGCACCTGGCGCTGCGGCAGCACGGGGGCGTCCTGGCGGCGGTGGACTCGCACGCCCGGGAGATCGTCAACCGGGCCGATCACGTGATGACGCAGGTGGTCAGCTGCCGCATTGCCGGTGCATACGCCCCGCCGGAACCGGCGCTCGTCAGGCGGGACCTCGCGTACCACGACGTCCCTGACCTGGATCTGCGCCTGGGCCTGGTGCTGCTCGGCCGCGCACAGCGCCTGACGGCGGACGACCTGATGGACTGGTACCTTGAGCACCGACCGATGGTGCCGCTCCACGGCGTCCATATGGCCGGTGCGCTGCAGGTGATGGGCGAGGACTTTCTGACGTGCGGCGAGCGGGTGCATGCCTTACTGGCTGAGGCGCTGCGGGCCAGCGGCGCTGTGCTGCTGTCTCTGGCTGTACGGTCCCAGCTCAGCGCGGTCGCCAGTCTGGCCATGGAACTGATGGGGACCGCTCACGAGCTGACCGAGTCTGGAGGCGAGAACCTGTAGCACGCGGAGGGGGGCACACCGGGTGCGGTCCGCCTCCATCTTGAATAAGAAAAGCGGGGCCGGGTGACCTATCACCCGGCCCCGCTCGGAGCATGACGGCAATTTTTGAGAGGGAGACAATTTTTGGGAGGGAGCTGGCTGGAGGCCGGGTACCACGTCACGTTCGGGCATTATGCCGCAGCCTGGCGGCTGCCCGTGCCGCATCACCGATGTAGGGCTTTGCCCCGATAAGGAGCAAGACTGATGAACAAGAATACCCGGACTGTCCTGCTCACCCTAGCCGCTACCGCCGTCGTCCCGCTGGTCGGCTACGCTTTTGCCCAGACGACGCCTGCGTGGATTGCCCTAACGCAGACCCGCACGGCGTAGGGCCAGAGCACGGGGAACAACGATACGGAGATGCAGGAGGACCAGACCCCGGCCTACAAGATCGTCCGCGTGCTGACGAAACAGCTCTGGGCGCCGGAGGGTTCACTGGCCCGGCCTCCCCAGATTCAGACGGAAGCCTCAACGGGGCGAAGACCAGACTTCCATCAATGGGAGGAAGCTCGGGCGGGCTGGCGAAGCTTCCCGGCGAGTCCCGGGCGGCCAGGGGGTCATGACGCCCGCATCTGTGTCCGCCACCTGGGACTGCGGCCTTCACTGACAGTTCTGGCGCGCCCGCCTTATGGCCGCCCAGCCATGGGGGACGGGGATGCTTCAGATGTGCCGCTCTTCGCCGAATTCCTTGAACAGTTCACCCAACAAGAAGGCGGGGCCAGTCACCTCCTGCGCGGTAAACGTACACCAGGCTTCGGGCAGACCCATTTGCAGCAGCAGAGCCTTCGTGAACTCAGGCTCGCGTGTCAGGCGGTCCTCGAGGGCCTCGACCGGCAACGGCATGCCCCCGAGCACGGCCGCCGCACTGGCCGGGTCGAGCGCGATCAGCGCCTTTGCTGCCGCTTGTGCCATGTAGCGGGGTCCGCGCTCGTCGGGGGCCAGGACCGTATGAATCAGCAGCGTCTTACTGTTGCTTGGGTGCAGCGCCACCTGCACGGCCTCCACCCGCTCAGCGATGCTGGTGGCGCGGTCGATGCATCGCGAGAGAGCGTGGTTCACGTCCCGCAGACCATGCTGGTGGGCGTACTTGAGGAGCGTGTCAGCCGAGGCGTCATTGCCGTACATCGTTATCAACTCGCGCAGGACCCGGAGGCTCTCCGTGTAACGGTCTCTGTCAAGCGACGTGGCCGTCGTGGGTGGGGCGGGCATGCCTGCATTATTGGGAGTGGATTCAGGGGGAAGTTGTGAGCTGGATGAGGCCGCTCCATATTGTGACCAGTACGGTCGCTGCCAGTCAAACCTGCTGTGGGCAACGTCACCGGTCACTGACCACCACGAGGCGCAGGCTCTCAGGGCTTGAACACGGGTTCCGGCGCAGGATCTTCCTTCCAGTCCCGGTAAGACGCGTAGACCAGCCAGGCCACCATGCCCCCCGTGCTGAGCAGCAGACCCACAGGCGCGGCCCAGGGGAACAGCACATTCAAGGGCAACAATGCCGAGACTCCCATCAACATCACGCCCAGGCCAGTGAACCACAGGGCCGTGCGGCGCTGGGAGGCAAACCACGCCCGGCGGCTCAGAAACACCCACGGCGTGCGCAGCCCCACAAAGACGCTGGGCTGCGCGCGGCCCAGCACATTGCCCAGCAGAGCCAGCAGCAGCCCCGTGCCGATCAATGCGGCGCGGCCCAAGTTCCACTCCAGAGCCTGGGCCAGCGTCAGCAGCAGGGTGAACGCCCCAACCCCCAGCCGCACGGTGCGGAAAATTGTGGTGTTGGCGCGGTCTGGTGGGGAAAAACGCTCGATGAGCCACAGCGGCGCGATGACACTCAGCATGGTCAGCGGCACCGTGAACAGCGCTTCGAAGCGGGAGCCGAACCGGTCTGGGGTCCCGTCAATGCCCCAATGCACCGGGACGGACTGGGGCAGGCGCGGGTAGATCACGGCGATGATCACGCCGGACGCGAGAAAGCACAGCGCGGTGGGCCATTCCTTGAATTTCACAGGCTCTCCTTCGGCTGCATTGTTGCGGGCCGCGGCGCCCGTGCCGGGGCCGCGCCGAACAGCTCGAAAAGACCCACCGACACCTCCTGAAACACTGTCGTGTTCAGCCGGTAGACCACCGACGTCCCGCGCTTCTCGGACGTGACCAGGTCAGCGGCGCGCAGGACGGCGAAATGACGGCTGAGCGTGCTTTTGGTCAGCGGGAACAGGTCAGCGAGTTCGCCCGCCGTCTGCTCGCCACCGCGCAGGGTGCGCAGGATCTCGCGGCGGGTGGGATCGGCCAGGGCCTTGAACACCTCGTTCATGGCGTGGACGGCTTGCCCAGACTGGTCTTCAGGAAGGGGACAACGGTGGGGAGCAGCGTGGGGCTGAGCGGCACGGTGGGATCACCGTAGGAGCGCTGATTCAGGGTCAGATCGCCACCCACCTGCTTGAGCAGGTGGTTCATGCCGGGAATGAGCAGGAGTTTGGCTCGCGGGTCTGCGGCGGCCAGCCGCCGGGCGTCGTCGGGCGTGACCTGGAGGTCACTTTCGCCCTGCACGATCAGCACCGGGGCCTTGACCGTCCGAATGAATTGAGCGGGATCATATTTGATGGCCGAGATCAGGAACGGTTGCACGCTGGGCCGGAACAACGCGGCCAGCACGGGTGGCACGGACGTCACCCGGCGGCCCGCGCGTAGCTCGGCCAAAATGCGGTCCACCTCAACCACCAGCGCGGGTGGGTTGGCTGTGTTGGCACGGACCTGACGCGCGATGACATCAGCGAAGTTCTCGCCGGGACCCGCCAGCGTGACCACCGCACCCACTGGGGTGGAGTTTGCCACCGCCAGAGCGATGAGCGCACCCTCGCTGTGGCCGATCAGGCCCACACCGGCAAAGCGTGGGTCCACCTTCATCTGCCGGACCCATGCGGCGGCGTCGTTCACGAAGTCCCCGAACACCACGTCCTCCTCGCGCAGGGCTGGGCCTGAAGTGGGCACGCTCTGACCAATGCCGCGCTTGTCGTAGCGCACGCTGGCAATGCCCTGCTGGGCCAGGCCCTGCGCCAGTTGCTTGAGGCTGTCGTTGGCTCCCGGTAGCCCGGCGCTGTTGCCGTCCCGGTCCGTGGGGCCGGAGCCAGCCACGATCAGCACGGTGGGCCACGGGGCGGGCGCGTCCGGTGTTTCCAGGGTGCCGCGCAGGGTCAGCGGTCCGACACTCAGGGTGGTGGGGATGGAGGCGGCTACGGTAGAACCCGTCAGGGCCAGGGTCAGGGCGAGCAGGGGGGTGCGCATGTCTTCTCCTTGGTTGGCTATTTCGCCAACTAACGAAAGAGTAGAGAAGAAACAGGCTGAATGTCAATGTCAGCCACCAGAATGACAGCGTCTGTGAAGACTCTGGCCTGGTCAGGCTCCAGGAACGGGGCAGAGGGTGACATGAATCTTGGATTCCGTTGGTAAAGTCAGGCGAGCAGCGAAATACACGCCGGGATGGGAATTCCTGCGCTCCGGAAGAAAGCTGCACGGCGATTCTGAAGGAGGGAGAGTCAATTTTTTGGGAGCGAGCTTGCTGGAGGCCGGGTACCACGTCACGTTGGGCGTTATGCCGCAGCCCGGCAGCCGGCCTTATCACACGACATGATGCGCTTTTGGAAGCATATGACGGCAAGATCTCGCCGTCCTACGCCCGGATGTCGGACAAAAATCCGATCCGTGGTTCGGTACCCTGGCGGACGATTTTCGAACTGAAGATCTGCGCCCAGGCCAGGGGGCTCCGTCCGTAGAATGGGTGGACAGCGAAGGAGGGGAATGGGGCTGCGAGAATTCATTCGGTCACTACTGTTCAGTGAGCAAGAAGACAAGAGCCCGGCACTGCGGGGAAAGCCGGCGATCAGGCACCCTCACCAGCGAGTGCTGGTCGTCATGGGCATACTCCTGTGACGAACGAGCCCACTTTTGCCGTGGTTGAGCTGGAAGACCCGGAGGGACCTGCCACTCGCGTCCCCAACCGGCTCACCTCGCTGACCACCGATAACCCTGTTCCCCCGCGCCCCGCGCCCAGAGTGGTCGCCCCAGCGGCCTCCACCAACGCCGCCTCTAGATTCCCACTGGAAGGCGTCCGATCAGTTGCCGAGCCCAACCCATCAGGGGCGCCCAGCCAGCCGCGGAGCGGAGCGCCCGCCTCCGATGTCCCCATTCCCCCGCCTCCGGCACCTTCCAGACCCATGGACCCGCGCCCCGGGGTGCGACGGGAGATCCTGGGGCTGCTGGAGAAACGGCGTCGGCAGGTGGAGGCCACAGCGTCTTCCCAGACCGCACTGGACGGTTCTGTTGATCCCTTTGAAGACCTGTGCTTGGCCTTGCACGACGTTCTGGAGAAGCTGGGTCAGCGCATGGAACAGGCGGCCGCCCTCCTTACAGCGGAAGGGGCCGAACTTCAGAAAGTTCCCCTTGACTTGCAGCGCCCCCAGTCGGGATCCTTCCTGACCAGTGTGCCGCTGATCGCCCCAGAAGCGCCTGCAAACGTGATGGCCCGCGTCTCCCCGGTGCGGCGGGTGCGTTGGGAAATAGTGCAATACGACCGGGCTTACCCGGGCGAATTCCTTGAAGAAGCGCGTCGCCGGGTGAACGAAACACGTAAGCAGGCCCAGCCTGTGCCGCTTCAGGCGTACTGGACGAGCTATCACGTTCTGGATCACGCTCAGGAGAACTGGTATTTTTTCTGGCGTGCGCGCTTCCGCGCTGGGGAAGCCCTCCCCACCGAGCTGAGCTACCTCTTCCTTCACGCCTACGAAGTCCTGCATGGCGTGGGCTTCCCCCATCCCGAGGCGGCCTTCGCCCACCTGCGTCAGCTCTGGTATAGCTACCGTGAGACCCATCCCAAGCTGGACGACTACCTGCTGGCCTGGCTGACCGACTTCGTCCACTACTACGAGCTGGACGACCAGACGGCTCAGGCCTGGCGGGAAGAGGTCCAAGCGCACGGCAGAGCCGATCTGACGGTGACCAGCTGGGAAGACCGGGGGAACCTGATGATCCAGAGCTGGTTGGAGGGGGACAACCGGGACCATGTTCCTAAGGAGATGTTTCGCCAGCTCATCACCTACGTCCCGGGCAGCAACAAGTTCTACCGGGAGGCCCAGGACCAGGCGGCGCTCGATGCCCTGTTCGGCCGTGCGATCGCCCTCACTGACGACTTCTACCGCCAGACGTCCGGCAAGTCGGTGTTCGAGCGGCTGGGTCCCAAAAAAGCGGCTCAGATCAAGAGGCAGGCTTTCGTGGGCGCCGTGTTCGAGGGCCCTCATCTGTCCTACACGGTCGGCACGGTGCGGCGCTACCGCCGGGATGGGAAGCTCTCCAAGCTGCTCACCCAGGCGGTCCGGTACGCCGAGAATCTCGCGCGCAAGCAGACCGGCTTTAAGACTTTGCTGCGCGAGATCGCCCTGCCGGCGGAGCTGAAGACTTACCTTGACGCCCACCTGATTCCCGGGTTGGGTGTCCTCCACACGCCGGCGGCCCATCCGCCTGCTGTCCCAGAGCGCCCCAGGGTACAGCTGGACCCCGAACGTCTGGCGGCCCTGCAGCAGGAGTCCGATGAGATTCGGGAGCGCTTGCTGGAAGAGAGCTTGACTGGGGAGGCACCGGTGGGGGGCTCGGCGCCTGCGCTGCTCCTTTTTAAAGTCCAACCTGTGGTCCCCGCTGAGCCACCGTCTGTTGCGCCGGCCTTATCCCGCCGCCCGCCGCTTCCCGCCGAATTACCGGAAGGCCACCTCACCGACGTGAACGGGGTCGCTGAGGTTCTGTACACAGCCTCGGAGGCTGGATGCGATCTGCTGCGGCAACTGGGGAGTCACGGCTGGGAGCTCGCCGAGCGTGACCTGCGCCTGCCGCCGGGAACCTTCGCCAGCACCCTGATCGACGAGGTGAACGAGGCGGCGCAACTGAGGCTGGGCGACGTGCTGCTGCTGCAAGAGGATGGCGTCCTGATCGCCGTGGAAGACTACCGCGCCCAGCTGGAGTTCTTGCTGCCCTCGCCTGGACAGACAGCGACCGCGCCTGCAGTCATACTCGAGGAGCCCTGGCAGGCGCTCGCTGGGGCCCTGCCGTCCATACACCTGGAACTTCTGGATCACCTGCTGCAAGCTGACCTGACGGTTCCGGAGCTGGAGGCCTTCACCGCCGCCCGCCACGCCTTTGCCTCGGTCGTCCTGGAAGATCTCAACGCACACGCCCTCGATACCGTCGGTGACATCCTCGTCGACCCCTACGGTGATCCCCTGACCCTTGAAGACGCCTACCGCGATAACGTGCGGCGCGTGCTGCAGGCGCGGGGGCTCATCCGCCCGGAGTAAACCACCCACATGACTAACCCACCCACTGTCCCTAAACGCATTACCACTGCCCTCTTCAGTTCCCTCGGCGCGGGCGTCGTGCCCCGCACCGGCATCGAGCACATCGTCGTGGGCCGCAAGCCTGAGATTGAGGCGGTGCTGGACGACCTCGCGAACGTCGCCGAGGGCGGTGCCGGGTTCCGGGTCATTTCCGGGCGCTACGGCGCTGGGAAGAGCTTCCTGCTGCAGCTGCTTCGCAACTACGCGATGAACCGCAACTTCGTGGTCGCAGATGCGGACCTCAGCCCCGAACGCCGCCTTACGGGCGGACGTGGGCAGGGCCTGGCCACCTACCGGGAACTGGCCCGCAACCTGTCCACCCGCGTCCGGCCGGACGGCGGCGCGCTGCCCGCCATGCTGGAAAAGTGGATCAGCGGCGTGCAGGGGCAGGTGGTTGCGGGCGGGATCACTCCAGGCGATCCGAGATTCGGAAGTGCCGTCGAAGCGCGGATTCACGAGGCGGTCAATGAGCTGGAGGGGCTGGTGCACGGCTTCGATTTCGCCAACGTGATCAGCGCCTACTGGCGTGGGCACCAGCTGGGAAGCGACGAGCTGAAGAACGCGGCGCTGAAGTGGCTGCGCGGCGAGTATTCCACCAAGACCGAGGCGCGCGAGGCGCTGGGAGTGCGCGTCATCATCGACGACGACACCTGGTACGACTACGTCAAGCTGCTCGCACAGTTCGTAAAGGCGATCGGGTATGCGGGCCTGGTCGTCGTGATCGACGAGGCGGTCAACCTCTACAAGATCACGCAGAGCGTTTCACGCCACGCCAATTACGAAAAGCTCCTGACCATGCTGAACGACACCCTGCAGGGTCGCGCCCAGTACCTGCAGTTGCTTGTTGGCGCGACACCGCAGATGGTCGATGACACCCGCCGCGGTCTGTTCTCCTACGAAGCGCTGCGCACCCGCCTGGAGCAGAGCCGCTTTGCCCGTGATGGCCTGCAGGACTACGCCGGCCCGGTGCTCCGCCTGGAGACGCTCAGCAACGAAGAGGTGTACACCTTGCTGACCACCCTGCGCCGCCTGCACGCGCTGCACCACGGCTACGCCACCACCATCAGCGACGAGGAGTTGCTGGAATTCATGAACGAGGTGCTCGGCCGCCTGGGGGCCGGCGGCTTTCTGACCCCCCGCGACGTGACCCGCGACTTTGTCAGCGTCCTTAATCTTCTGCGGCAGAACCCGGAACAGACCTTCCTCGGCCTGGTGAAGGGCCCGGACTTCGTGCCGTCGAAAACAGACGTGTTGGCCGAGGCGCGCCGTGAAGAAGCGCTGCCGGTGCCAACCAGCGCTGAATTCGCTGCCTTCGACCTGTGACGACGGCTGACCCTTTCGCGCGTCTGGCGCCTTTTATTCAGGAATACATCTGGCGGCAGGGGTGGACCGAGATCCGTGCGGTACAGGCTGCCGCGTGCGCGGCGCTGCTGGATACGGACGACCACGTGTTGATCGCCAGCGGCACGGCGAGCGGCAAGACGGAGGCCGCCTTCCTGCCGATTCTCACCTCGCTTCACGAGGATCCGCCCCAGAGCATTGGGGCGCTGTACATCGGTCCCTTGAAAGCATTGATCAACGACCAGTTCTACCGACTGGACGGCCTGCTTGAGGAGTCGGGCATCCCGGTGGGGGCCTGGCACGGCGACATCACCGCCAGCCAGAAGAAGAAGACGGTAGAACGGTCACGCGGCATTCTGCAGATCACGCCCGAGTCCCTGGAAGGGCTGTTCCTGCGCCGGAACACAGTTCTCGCGCAGCTCTTCCGGGATCTGCGCTTTGTGGTCATCGACGAGGTGCATGCCTTCATGGCGGACGAGCGCGGCCGCCAGGTGCTGTGCCTGCTGGAGCGCCTGGAGCGCGTCACCCGTGTTCCGCCGCGACGGGTGGGACTCTCGGCCACGCTGGGGGACTTCTCGCTGGCGCAGGCATGGCTGGCCGGAAAGACCGGCCAGCCGGTGCGGGTGGTGAACGACGCTGGCGCAAAGCGGCAGCTGCGCCTGGCGCTGGAGCATTTTCCCATCCATGAGCCGGAGGCTGGCGAGGACGCAGGCCCGCTGGACGAGGCGCCGGACCTCTACCGCCACCTTTACGAGCGCACCCTGGGCCGAAAGAGCCTCGTGTTCCGCAACAGTCGACAGAAGGTCGAGGAGACGGCGGTGGCCCTGCGTGAACTGGCCGAGGCGCAGGGGTCGACGGACATCTACCACGTGCACCACGGCAGCGTCGCCACCGCTTACCGTGAGGACGCCGAGCGGGCCATGCGTGAGGAGGGGCGCCCGGCCTGCACCGTCGCGACAGTGACGCTGGAGCTGGGCATTGATCTGGGACAACTCGAGCGGGTGTTGCAGGTCGATCCGCCGCCCAGCGTCTCGAGCTTCGTGCAGCGTCTGGGAAGGACCGGGCGCCGAGGTGGAGCCGGCGAGATGATCTTCTACACGCTCGAACGCGGGCACACCGATCAGGACCCCCCTCACCGGCGCTTGCCCTGGACCCTGCTGCAGGCCATCGCGACTGTCCAGCTGTATCTCGAAGAGCGCTGGGTGGAGCCGAGCCGCCAGCCCCAGTTGCCCTTCAGCCTGCTGTTCCACCAGACGCTCGGCGCGCTGGAGCAGTACGGAGAACTCGCGCCGCGTGACCTCGCCGCCCGGGTCCTGACGCTCAGCCCCTTTCGGCATGTCACCCAGGAGCAGTGCCGGACCCTGCTGCAGGACCTGCTGACCTCGGACCACCTGCAGCGCACCGACGAGGGGGGCCTGATTCTCGGGCTTGCGGGCGAGAAGCTGGTCCAGGACTGGCACTTTTTCGCGGTGTTTCCGGACGTGCCAGAGTACGCCGTCTTCAACGGGACCAGTGAGGTGGGGACCCTGAGCAGCGCCCCGGAGGTTGGGACCGTGATCTCACTGGTTGGGCGTGCCTGGCGGGTGATGGACGTGGATGAAAAGCGCCGCCACGTCTTTGTGCGCAAGGAGCGCGGAAAGAAAACCAGCGCGTGGTCAGGCGGCGGCGGCGAGATTCATGACCGCGTCGTCCAGAAAATGCGTGAGGTCTTGGCCACGGATACCGACTACGCCTACCTGCAGCCGGCGGCGCGGGCCAGGCTGGAGGAGGCCCGCGCCCTGGCACGAACCTCAGGACTCTTGGAAGGGCCGGTGCATCCCCTGAGCGAGCGCAGCTTGCTGCTGTTGCCCTGGCGCGGCACTCAGGTGCAGCGCACGATTGTGTCAGTGCTGTCTCGGCTGACCTCTGGAGGCGCTCAGAGCGATACGCCGTACTCGGTGATCGTGGCAGGCACCCAGGCAGACCTGATCCGGCAGGTGGCCGCCCTGCCTTCCGAAGACGAGGTGAGGGCCCAACTGCGCGCAGCGTTCCTCGCCGGCGCCCATCCCAGTGGTCCAGGGAAGTTTGACGCCCTAGTGCCCCATGGGCTGCTCGCCGACGCTCACGTGACCGATCACCTGAACTTGGCCACGGCCCTGGAGGACTTGCGTGAACTGGCCGGAGTCATGATCTGAAGTTGAGACCTTAGGTGCTCAGCGCGCCACACGCACTTCACAGGCACGCACAAGCACCTCTCCACGCTCGTTCCGCACGCAGAGGTCTGCCGCCGCCCCGACTGGCTGGCAGTACAGCTCGGCGAAGCGCTTAAGCAACCCAGACTGCTCCAAGACGTCCTTGTCGTTCGCCATGAAGTCCAGGAGCGCACGGGTCACGAACACGATCAGCTTGTTGCGTGCACGTGAGGCCATCACGTTAAAGCGCCGCAGGTCGTACAGGAACTCTGCCTCGCTGGAGATCATCTCCGTGTCGCCCAGACCGAAGACCGCAAGCATCACCTCACGCTCCTGACCCTGGAAGCGCTCGACTGTATCGACCGCCGAGGTCACGGCGGCCGCAGGTGCTGCCGGGAACAGGTGACGGAAGCTCTCCGCGACCTTGCTGACCATCGCCTTGTGCGGGGCAACGACGCCGAGGCCTTCCTTCCAGAAGTGCTGGTCGTCTGCCAAATCAGCCGGGCACTCAATCTCCTCCCCAGCCGCGTTCAGGCGCCCAAGCGCGCCTCGGCCCAGGTGACGGCGCAAGATCCAGGCCAGGGCCGAGGCCGCCTCCACCTCGAAGTCGTTCACCTGACCGCTGAGGGCTGGATCTTCGTAGACCACGCAGGTGACGGGGGCGTCCGGGTCCAGCAGGTGGTACCACACCGGGGACCAGGTGACGGTCTGGGGCCATCCCTCGGGGGCCTCGGTGGGCACCTCCCAGTCACGTAGATTCAGCCGCATGGACTCTGACCAGGCATGCAGGTCCTGGCTGTACTTCGCGAGGTGGGCAACGCGCACGATGGCCCCGTTGGAGCGGTAATTGACATTCAATTCCACGGGCTTCACCTGCCCGATGGTCTTGAAATACTCGTAGACCGAGCCCAGCAGGGGATCCCGGCCCTCAGGCTTTTCAGCCGCGTGGATAGGCGGCAACTGCTTATCATCACCGGCGAGCACTACGGTTGACTCTGGCCGGGCCTTCGTGAACACGAGGGTGCTTGTCACCGCGTCCATCTGTGAGGCTTCGTCGATCACGACGTAGTCGAACCAGGGCAGTCTGGCGTACTTCTGGGTGCCCTCGTCCCGGGCAGCGTAGGCGAGGTTGTGCACCTGAATGGCGGGAGCCCCCAGGATCAGGATGCCTTCACGAGCTTCGATCCGGCCGATAAGCTCGTGGACCTCGTCGGCCGGAGCCCATCGGTCCACGTCCAGGTTGCTGAAAAGTCCAGTGTGCTGCTGCAGCGCCTGGGTCACCCGTGCGTCGGTCTCGCGTCCTTCGCGTTGAACCCGTACCACCTTCGCGGAAGTGTCATTCAGGTCATTCAGCAGCTCCAGCAGCACGTTGTCTACAGCGGTATATGTGTTCGCCGTGACGAGGATGACCCGGGGCTCTCCAAGCAGTTCCGCCTCGCGTACGACGCCCTTGAGGATCGACCGGAGGGTCTTGCTCTTTCCGGTGCCGGGCGGCCCCCAGATCAGCGTGAGCCGCTGCGTAAGCGCGCTGCGCCAGGCGTCGGCCTGCCGGCTATTGAGTGCCGCACCAATGCCCAACTCGTCTTGCAGCTGCTTTGCTAGGTGCCCCAGTCGCGGAGCCTGGGCGGTCTCGCGGCCACGCCAAAGAAAGTCCACCCAGGGTCCGTTCCACTCCTTGTTGCGCCGGCGAGGCAGGGGGCCGCGCGCCTGAGGGTTGAGAGGCCTGAGGGCCAGAGGGTCCAGGGTGACGTTCTCGGGCACGCCCATGGCCTTCAGGGTGATGCGGATCTTCTTGGCGAAAAAGTCACGCTGTAGACGATCAAGCATCACTGGCGTGGTGTCGTCCGGATTGAAGTCGAGAAGGGTGCACAACTGGTAGTACTGGTCGGAGAACGGCTTCAGGAGCACCAAACCGGCCCGCCGGTCCAACAACTCGATGCTGACTGAAAAGTTCATGACCTGCCACAGCGGCTTCTTCAGATCTCCCCCGGAGAAGGGGAGAGTCATGGTACGGCCCTGCTTGCCAGCCTGCTTTGACTGCTTGTACACGTCGCGAGGCTTTTTGAAGCTGCCCAGTGTGCGCATCAGGAACCCTGGCTGGTTCGTGGGTGACAGGCACAGTCCGATATCGCTCAGCCGCAAGTTCACGTCGCGGGACTCGTCGGTCATGCAGAAGACCAGGACGTCCGCATGGCTGTACCGGGTCCCCGCCTGCCGATTGAGGTGATTGAGCGCGTCTTGTGCTTCCGGACCCCTCAGGCGCTTGAGCTCGGCCCCCTTGAACTTCGCGACTCGCTCAGCGGCTGGCAGGCAGTAGGCGAATTCCGATTCGAACTGTTGCATGGCTGCGTTCAGGCGGTGATACTGGAACCACAACTGCGACTCTTCGCTTACGCCGTCGAGCGTCTCAGACTCATACCCAACGGAGGGAGCGGCCGAATTGCTGGCGGCTTTACGCACACGCAGGTCTCGTTCCAGTCGGCGCTGTACCTGTTCGAGGGCGTCAAGCTTCTTGCCGGTCTCCAGACGCAGCGTGTCCTCCATGCGTGCCTGTTGCGCCTCGGTTCGGGTCGCCCCGCGGTCCCAGATTTCGTGAATGCGTTCAGGCGGGAGCAGGCTGCTGAGCTCGTCATAGAAGCGCTGGTCGCGCGACCAGCCAAAAAACCCGTCGTTGTATTGCGGCGCGATGCTCATGAGGGTGTAGTGGTGCGGTACCGGCACTGCGACGAACGCTTCCAGGACCGGCTGTACGATCGTGAGCGGTGCGGCGCGTGTGGCGTCTTCGGCCTGCTGAAGCAGTTCCCCGGAAGGAAAGAGCCAAGCCAGGTCCTGCAACTCCGGCTCCTGTAAGACGGCTTCCAGATGGCGGCCCACGAGGCGCTGTAGGTGGCGCTGCTGTGCCTCGTCCCACAGGTAGATCTGGTAGCGGCTACGCCGGGGGTACACGGCCTCCTTCTCATCGGTACGCGAATTGACCTTCCAGCAAGTGGGGGGGGCGCTCAGGCGGGCGTCGTCCTGCTCCTTTACCCAGGTCAGAATGCCCTTCAGGGTCCGCAGGAATATCAAGAACCGCTCTCGTTCCAGAGAAAGGTCCTGACGATCTTTGCGCTCCACCAGGAAGATCAGGCGCTCGCCGTAGCGCCCCCACTCTCGTTTCCCCCGTTCTCCCACGCACTCTGTGGCGGGTTCACGCGGTTCGAACCAGCCTGCACGAATGCCAAAAGCTCCTGTGATCGCCGTGCTGGGGTCATACTCGATGTCAATCCAGATTTTCAGGTCAGCGTAGGCGGGCATTGAGGCGGTGAGTCCATCGCCAGGCACCGGCACTGCCTGACCCTGATTCAGCGACTGGGCACGGGCGACGAGCTTGGCGGCATTCGCCCGTAGGGCTCCACTGCGCTTGAGGGGCGGGGCCTGCGGCGAAAGTGTGGCCAGCTTGGACACTGAGGTGACTCCCTGACTCTCCAATTCCAGGGCCATACTGCGGGTGAGTCCATAGACGCGGCTGAGTCGGCCGTCATCTTGAGCGGCCAGCTGCTTGCAATGGTCAGAGCGCCAGGTGTCGCTCCCCTGAGCGTCCTGCCAGTCATGGCCGTAGAACTCACAGCCCATGCAGTTATAGCTCGGGTGCCAGGCAGCCCCACCCAGCCCGGCAGTCAGCACGCGCGGAAGGTCCTCACGTAGGAACCGCACGATGCGCGGGGTGAACAGCTCAATGTCAATTTCCTCGAAATCCTTGTGAAGGGCTTTGAAGAGCTCTTCGGGGGTAGCGGCCGTTCCGGTCTCGGCGCGCTTGCGCGCGAGGCCGACCACCTCCGAGTTGTCGTAAGAGCCGGGCCACAAGGCGGCTTGTGGGAGCACCACAAAGTGGCCCTCCAGTCCCCAAGCTTCCAGCGCGCTGGCGAGGATAACCGAGTAATACGCGACCTCTCCGAAGTAGTTCGCGCCGGGTTCCGAGGCGAGTTTGATGTCCACGACCCGCAGCTGTAACCGCCCATCATCAGGGAGAAGGGCCACAACGCGGCCATCCGGCGTGACCTGCTGATTCCCGTACCCGGAAGGCAACACCTCGGTGAGGTCGGGGCGCACGTCGTTGTGGAGCTTGCCGCTCTTCCCAGCGGCTTGCAAGCTGCCCTGTACGCCGGCCCAGCGCAGAAAGCTTTCCGGCACCTCGAACTCTCCCTCAACGATCACGGAGTAGGCCTGGGCCTGTTCCAGCGCTGCCCGAAGGTCGGTCGCCTTCAACTGGTTCGGGTTTTTGGGATCAGCCTCCCCATGCACGACGCGGTCGCCCAGCACCTCCACTAATTCACCCACGCGCCAGGCTTGGTACTCATGCCCAGCTTGAGCTGCCTGACCGAGCCCGGGCCGGGCCTGCTGACGTTCCGGCATGCCCAGCGCCGCCCGTTCGTCGTCAGTGTGCAGGTAGAGCAGGAGCTGCCGGTCGCAGCGATTCTTGAAATACAGAGACAGCGACTTCTTCTGGAGGGTGGGCATGGAGTCCTTCGAGTATAGGACTAGCCCTTGTGGTTGCAGGCCGAACCTGCGGAGTAGGGCCTTCTTCTATCGGAAATATCCACCGGCACTCCGGAGGATAGGAAGTGGGCGTGCTCTGTTGCACGCGAATCCCT
The DNA here is from genome assembly GCF_000701405.1 of Deinococcus marmoris DSM 12784. Taxonomy (GTDB): domain Bacteria; phylum Deinococcota; class Deinococci; order Deinococcales; family Deinococcaceae; genus Deinococcus; species Deinococcus marmoris. The sequence goes on along the minus strand of NZ_JNIV01000006.1, from coordinate 3,856 downwards.
GCCCCGTACCGACACTAAGGTGCTAGGCTCGGGACCACAGAACCTGTCGGGGCGGCCGCTGAGAAGGGTCGCCTCGATTCTCGCCGAGGGCTCCCATGACGACAATCCCGCAACCTGGAATTCCCCTGAAGCGCCGTCTCAGACGCGTCCAAGCACCCATGACCACCACGCCGGTGGTCTTGCCTGGAAATGCCCGTGACGCCGCAAAGTTGATCGCTCTGGGGAGCGTGGACGTCATCGTCACCTCCCCTCCGTACTGGCAGAAGCGTGACTATGGACATCCTGAGCAGCTCGGCTGGGAGCGAGATCCGCAGGAGTTCATCAAGGAGCTGGTGACCACCGTGCACGGCTGGCGCCCCCTCCTGAAGCCGCACGCCAGTGTGTTCGTCAATCTGGGCGACTCAATTCGAGACGGCGAGGTCGTTGGCATCCCGCGGATGTTCGAGACGGAGATGATCCGCCGGGGCTGGCACTTGATCTCGCACATCGTCTGGGCCAAGCGCAGCGGCATCCCCAACCCTCACGCGCGCTTGGCCCAGCGCCACGAGGCGATCTTTCAGTTCGCGCGCTCCCAGCGGCCCTTTATGGACACCTTCGCTTACGCGCAGGAATTCGATCTTTCTGAGGGAAATGTATGGCACATCAAGTCTGTCCGGAGTCGCACGGCCCACCTGGCTCCCTTCCCCGCCGAGCTGCCCCGGCGCGCCCTGCGCCTGGGCTGCCCCGAGTGCGTCTGTGTCTCCTGCGGCGCTGCTCTTTCACGCGTGATTGAGCGCGGATTGGAGCTGGATCCACAACGCAAGCAGAGCAAGCGCGCCCGGGAGATCTGGGAGGCGAGCGGCCTGACTGAGGGGCATCTCCGGGCGATTCGCGCCACTGGCAGCGGTGATGTGGGTAAGACGCTGCAGTATCAGAACGGGTCGGGTAGGAACAGCGCTGAGGTGCAGCGTCTCGCCGCTGAGGCCAAGGAGAAGCTCAACGGGTACTTCCGCGAGTTCACCTTCGCCCTGCCCCAGCACGTGCGCTTCGACCCCTGCCCACAGTGCGGGGGGGCCGAGAGCCGGCCAGGCCTGGTGCTGGACCCTTTCATGGGGTCAGGAACCACCATGAAGGCGGCTGAAAGTCTGGGGCGCAGGAGCATTGGGATCGACCTGAGGCCCATGTTCTGAAGGAAGTGGGGGGCGGCCAGCAGACACATTTGCGCCTGATCAGAAGACTGAGACACAATGGAGACCTGTTATAACCGCTTCAGTGCCACCGCCCGCGCCATCAGCGGAAGCGTCTAAGTTCCTGCTCTGCGGGATTGTGCCATATGGGTGCTGAGAGCTCTAGGAGCGCGCGGCTGAAGTGCGCGCGTGATGAGTCAGGAGCGGTTAGGGAACTGGACAGGGCGCTGAAGCATGTTTGCGGCAGCCCACGCAAAACAGACCTAACGCCGCTTCGTCGGCCCCTTGACCAGTCTGAAGAACGCGTGGAGGACGTTGGCCAGGGCGGGAACCTGCACAAAACACACTGCCTGCACTACCGCTTCTGCCGGCGCCGGCTCTGCGAGAGCGTGCCAGGGTGCGGCTGCTCAGTGCAGGTGGGTCAGATCCCATGCTCAGGGGCTTGACCTGGCGAAGGCCTGATTTTTGTCCAACTTGTATGAAAGATTAAATTTTGCCGTCTGACACGCATATCATGATCTACGTTATGGACGATGCTCCTTGCACAAACCTCTCGCCATTATTCTGAATTTTGCAACAGAGATACGCAAATTGGGGGCAGGATGCAGGCGCGATGATTCATCCGGCCCGGCAGTGACACGCCGCCGGCTGGTACGCCCTGAGCCTGTCCCAACGGGGCTGACTCAGCGTGAAAGATCCGTCGACAGGAGCCTTCTGGCTCTTATCGACACGATTTCGCTTCAGGACGTCGGTCTCTCCCAGTCGGTGGTGTTCGATCCGTCGTCAGTAACCGTTGGCGCATCGGCCCCCACCAGGTCAGCGCGCTCTGGGAGAAGGCTGTGCAGGTCATCGGAGATTGCCTTGAGGTGATCAGCCAGGGCCTGCAGATGGTCCTGCAGCACCATCTGACGATCCTCAATGCCGGCGAGCGTGTTCTCCAGGTCATCGAGCCGCCCCATCAGCCGCTCGACGCTGGCCGGCGGCACCGGTTCAACGAACAGGTCCAGCGCGCGCTCCAGGGCTTCACGGAACGGCATTCCAGGACGGTCCCGCATCAGCGTCCGCGCACGCTGCATGTCATTGATGGTCTGGTCGTCCAGTCGACGCTCGATGGTCCGCTCGGTGAGTTGCGAGTACGTGGAGAGCCACTTCTGGACCGTCGAGGAATTCACGCCGAGTTCGTCGGCAAGTTCGGATCGAATCATGCTTCAACCGTAGCCAGGGGGTCTGCGGTCCACCCGGCCGCGTCCTGCTCCAGACTGACCGCGTTGTCCAGCTGCACCGGGCTGGACATTCCGGGCCCCCAACAGTGGTGCTGCGCTGAGGTGCGCTTGGTGGAGTGGCGAACCATCGGTGCGGTGGGCGGCCTGCAGGCATTCTCATGTTCTGACGCCCAGTGCCGTCCAGAGCACAGCAACGCGCGTTGCAAAACTTTGAATGACCTAGAACTTCCAGTCGTAAGCCGGTGTATCCGATCTGTCCTCCGAAGTGCTCAGGCCAGCGCCTGTGAGCCGCCTCTGTCCCATCCAGGCGCAGCTGCGCCGCGGGTCACACCGCACCCATATCAGCCCCACAGCCAGGTCCAACCCATGCCCGGGCCATGGCGGGAGTGCATACCCACCGCGTGTCCTGTCGCGTGCGCGAACCCACCGTCTGCCTGACATGGGCGCGCCCTATGCCCTGACCCACCATCGGTGGTTCATGCCGGTTAGACCCACCACCGGCCGTACGCAACGGCTGAAATGACATCACGGAACGGGGAGGTCTGATAGGCGCATCACCGGTCGTGCCGGCGGGTTTGGGCGCGCGTACAGGTCACCGCGCGCAGCGCGCCCCATCACTGGTAGCCGCCGCGCGCTTCCCATCCAAGGACAGTGCATCGCGCGCGCGTCACCGGGCGGGAACCCGGAAAGGGGCAGAGCAGGGACACACAGGCGACGGGCCAGGAAAGGGCAGGAGGAAAGAGAAATGCAGACAGACACAACACACAACCTGCGCGTCAGCGTGGATCAGAGCGCGCAGCTGCGCGAGCTCGTCCGCACCGGCTGGATGCGCCATACGACAGAGCCGGTCAGCGGCCTCGCGGGGGGCCGGGTGTATATCCCCGACGCCGCTGACCTCACCCAGCAGTGCGGGTGGCACGATGAACGGTTGCAGCTGGGTGCAGTGGGGCTGCAGGCCCAGCTCTACCGGCTCCCGACGCTGGAGCAGACGGCGCTGGTGCAGGCCTCACCGGGCTACGCGCAGCACCAGGACGAGCTGCTGCTGGCCCAGGGCCTGCTGGGGCATCTGGGCCCGGCGCAGCAACGGACGTGGGTCCGCCAGGTGATTCAGACCACGTTCCAGGGACGGCGTGCGTTGCCAGTGGTTCTGGGCGGCGGCGGTGTGCGCTGGCTTCAGGCCGGGACGCGGCTGGTGGAATTGGAGAACCTCTGGTTCGCGAGTCTCAAGTTCGAGATGCCGGCTGTGCAGCGCCGGGCGGGAGGCGTTGCCATCGGGATCGATGTCGGGCTTTCGCCGCTCGTCACCGCGGCGGGGCCGGGGGCACTCGCCCAGCTGGCCCCGCCGGCCCTGCCCGATCGCCTGCGGTGGGCGACGTTCGCCGCCCACCTCGACCTGCTGCCGCCCACCGCGCAGCGTGAGCTGCAGGGCCGGATCGAGCGGCTGCACTACGCGGCCGCCCGCCAGCG
>NZ_JNIV01000005.1 GCF_000701405.1 Deinococcus marmoris DSM 12784 | reverse complement strand
GCCTTCCCGCACTACATGCACCAGCCCAACCTGCGCCAGTACGCCGCTGGCAAGAGCCTGGCCAGCGACTGGGCACGCGCCGCGCTGGTCAAGTATAGCCAGTACAGCACCCTGCCCCTGAACACCTACAAATGGGATCAACTGGGCGACTACATGAAGAGCCGTACGCTGGAGGAAAAGGCCAAGGCGGCAGGCACCCTGCGCGGCGTGTGGAACCGCAAGACCGGCGCGGTAACCCTGAGCAACCTGTCGTCCGGCACGGTCCCGGTCACCCTGACCGGCGCGAACGCGGGCAGCCTGTACGGCGCTTACAAGACCCAGGTGGTCACCCTGAGCGGCAGCAAGGCGGTGCCAGTCACGCCCCAGTAATACGGAATCCGTGTGTCACTTCCTCTCAGTCCGTTCGGATTTCCAGATGTTTTCGGCACCCTTGCACCAGGGTCCGTATCAATCCACCTGAATCCGCCTGAATCTCTATCGCCTCCCCAGCATTCCCAAGTGGTCCGCCCAGTCCTTTACCCCTTCCTTACCATTCACCGTTCCCCACAGGAGTCTCCATGACGAAGTTGAAAACGCTGTTCCCGCCCGCTCTGCTGCTGTCCGCCGCCCTGATCCTGACCGGGTGCGGAGGCGGCAGCGCCCCCGGCCCCGGTGCCCAGCCCGACGCCGGAATCGTCGGTGAAAACGGCGTCAAGCTCAGCGAGATCGAGCGTTACGGTGAGACGGTCTCGGCCTCTGAAGACGGTGACCTGAACCCGCCCGGCGCGGTGGCCGGTGACATCAGGCGGTTGCTGCCGCAGGGCTTCAGCGCGCAGCGCCTCGGCCCAGCCCGCATTCCCGCCGCCCCCGCCGGACGCCCCAGCGCCCAGAGCGTCCGCGCCCAGGGTCTGCCCGGCAACGCCCAGACCGGCAAGGTGGCCCTGAAGATCCTGGTGCTGCACGCCGGGGCCGCCGACTTCGGACTGGCCCCCGCGAAGGCGCTGCTGTCCCAGCACGGCATTGCCTACGACACGCTGGACGCCATGACCACGGACCTGAACCTGGGTACCCTGATCGGCCCCGACGGCGTGGGCAAATATTCAGGCGTGGTCCTGGCCAGCAACTCGCTGACCACCGAGAGCAGCCCCGGCATCTTTACCAGCGCCCTGAACGACGGCGAATGGGCCACGCTCTTCGAGTACGAGGCGGCCTACAAGGTGCGCCAACTGGCACTGTTCGGTTTCCCCGGCATTGCGCCGGAAGATTACGGCGTGCGGGCCGTGCCAGGGGCGGAAACAGGGAACTCCGACGCCACGGTGACGGCGGGCGGCAAAGCCGTGTTCGGTGACCTGACCGCTCAAGCGGTGCCGGTGCGGTTCTCGTTTGCCTACCCCAGCCGTCTGGAAGCGGTGCCCAATGTGAAGACCACCCCGCTGCTGACCGACGCGAACGGCAACCTGCTGGCCGTGACCAGCACCGCCGCCGACGGGCGCGAACGGCTGCTGCTGACCATGGCCCAGAACGAGTACCTGACCCACACCCAGCTCCTGGGCTACGGCATGGTGCAGTGGCTGACCCAGGGCGTTTACCTGGGCGAGTACCGCCGTTACCTGGGCGTGGACATCGACGACTGGTTCGCCACCGGAGACCGCTACGACGCCCCCACCAAAACGGTGGTCCTCAACGGGTTCCGCATGAAGGCCAGCGACGCCCTGTCGGCGCGTGACCAGCAATCGGCCATCCGCAGGGATTTCCCGGCAGCAAAAAACTTCACCTACGCCATGGTGTACAACGGCCTGGGAGCCGACATCCTGGCCCCCCGGACCTGCTCGCCGTCCGCCAAGGTCAAGGACCCCCTGAGCGCCGTGAGCAAATGCCTGGGCCGGGATTTCGACTGGGTCAACCACACCCGCGATCACCCCCTGATGGATAACCTGTCGCTCAACGAGAGCTTCAATCAGGTCTTCCAGAACACGCTGATCGGGCTGTTCATGGGCCTGAAACTGAGCGAGAAGAGTCTGGTCACGGGCGAACTCAGCGGGCTGGGCTGGAAGGCCCTTGCCGAGGGCCAGCCCAAGGTGGATTACGGGCTGAGGGCCAGCAACGTCAATTTCCTGGACGCGGCCACCCTGTCGGGCGTCAAATACGTGGCCTCCAACCGCAGCGTCGCCAGTCACTGGGACGCGTCCTGCCCCACCTGCGGCGTCTTCCACCCCTTGAAGCCCAACATCCTGCTGATTCCGCGCTGGCCCAACAACGTCTTTTACTACTCCAGCACGCCGGATGAGGCGGCCACAAGTTACAACGCAGTGTATGCCCCCGGCGGCACCGCGCCGTACTGGCCCAAGGCCCTGAGCTACGCGGAATACCTGGACAAGGAAAGCGACATCGGGGTGCAACACGTGCTGTCGGGGGCCGCCTGGCCGCACTACATGCACCAGCCCAACCTCAACCAGTACGCCCCCGGCAAGAGCGTGTCCACCGACTGGGTGCGCGCCGTGCTGGACAAGTACACCGGGGCCAGCACGTTGCCGGTCAATACCCTGGCCTGGGACGATCTGGGGGCCTACGTGGACCGCCACACCCGTGAGCAGAAAGCCAAGGCGGCGGGCACCCTGGGCGCAGTCTGGGACCGCAAGACCAACAGCGTGGCGATCACCAGCCGCGCGGGCACCCTGCCCGTCAGCCTGACCGGCGCGACTTCCGGGGCCACTTACGGCGCGGTACGCATCCTGAACCGCACGGTCGGCGGCACGGTCAACGTCGCCGTGACCCCCAGGTAGGCGTTGCTCACGGCCATCTCCGCCCTCTCGCCCCACCTGCCCCTGAGCGTCTATTACGGCCTGCCCACGCCACAGGCTTTAAAGGCGCTGGGGGGCTTCGGCACGGCGGTGGTGCAGACCACGCTGTACAAGCCGGCCCAGCTCAAGGCCCTGCGCGCGGGCGGGACGCGGGTGCTGGGCTACCTGAGCGTGGGCGAGGACCACCCCGTCGGCGACTACCGCTGTACCCCTGGCTGTCAGACGTACCATCTGGAGGTCAATCCGCAGTGGGGCAGCGTGAAGGTGGACGCCCGCAACCCCGCGTGGTGGGCCGAGTTGCTGCGGCGCGCTGACCTGGAACTTCAAAACGCCGACGGCCTGATGCTCGACACCCTGGACAGCGCCGGGGCCGAGGCCACGCTGGCGCTGGTGCAGACGCTGCGGACCGCCTTTCCCAAAGCGACGCTGCTGGCCAACCGGGGCTTTGGCCTGCTGCCGGGTCTGGCGCGGCTGGTAGACGGGGTGCTGTTCGAGGGCTTTTCCACCACCCACACCCCGGCCTACGCCGTGCTGGACAAGGGGGGCCGGACCTACACCGCCCACTGGCTCAAGGAACTGCGCGCCCAGGGCCTGAGCGTCTGCGCGCTGGACTACGCGAATACACCCGCTCTGGCCCGCGCCGCACGCGAGCGGGCCGCGCAGTACAACGTGCAGACCTTCGTGACAGACCGCGCGCTGTCCCTACCTGGAGGTTTGCCCTGAACACCGTCCTACCTTCCCGCCCACCTTTCCAGTCCCGCGCCCTGCGGTGGCCGGCTTTGCTCTCTCCCCTGCTGCTGCTCGGCCTGGGCTGGGCGGCGGCAAGCGGCCCGTCGGCTGAAACGAGGTCAGATCAACTGCGCGCCGCGCGCACCTGGGCCATTCAACTGGGCGGTCTGGGCGGTACAGACGGGCCGCGTCTGAGGCCGCTGGCCGGCGTCCCCTTTGATCTGCTGGTCATCGAGCCGAACGACGACGACGGCCAGCCCTGGAGCCGCGCCGAGGTGGGGGCCGCCGCAAACGGAAAACTGCTCGTCGCCTACCTGAGCGTGGGGGCCGCCGAGGATTACCGCCGTTACTGGCAGCCCGGCTGGAAACCCGGCCAGCCGGAGTGGATTTTAAAGGCCGATCCCGACTGGCCTGGCAATTACGACGTGGCGTACTGGAACCCGGCGTGGCAGAAACTGGCGCTGGCCGGGCTGGACACGCTGATCGACCAGGGCTTTCACGGCGTCTATCTGGACCTGATCGACGCCTACATGCGCCGCCCGGAACGCCCCAGCGCCCGCGCCGAGATGGCAGCCTGGGTCTGCCAGATCGCCCGGCACGCCCGCGCCCGTGACCCCCAGTTCCTGATCATCCCGCAGAACGCCCCCGAACTGCTCTCAGACTCTGACTACGCTGCCTGCGTGGACGCCACCGCCCAGGAGGAAACCTTCGTCTACGCCACGGATAGGGTCACCGAAGCCGAGCGGCAGACCGAACTGCTGGCCAGCTTCAAAAACTGGCGCAAGCTGGGCAAGCCGGTGCTGACGCTGGATTACGCCTCGAACCCGGTCCTGGCCCGGCAGACCTACGCCCGCGCCCGCACCGCCGGACTGGTGCCGTATGTCAGCGTGCGGAATCTGGATGTGCTGACACCGGGCCGCTGACACCACGGCGTTAAAGCGTGCGAAAAGAACGAGGCAGCGTGGGAAAGTCCCAACACGCTGCCTGTCTGCTTTTTGAGATTCCAGTTTCAGTCGCCGCTCAGGCCCATGCCCCCACTTTCGGCGACCCTGGCCTCGGCGGGCCGGGCCTCGGTTTCGGGCAGGTTACGCCGGACCTCGCGCAGGGCAGAGTGGATGATGCCCAGCGCCACGCTCATGGTCAACATGCTGGAAAAGCCGAAGCTGACCAGTGGCAGCGGCACGCCCGTGACCGGAAAGAACCCGGCGGCGACGGCCAGATTCACCATCGCCTGCCCCACGATCATGAACATCGCCCCGGTCGCCAGGATGCTGGCCCCGTGGATCTCGGGCGTCATGGGCCGGATACGCGCGGCAAGTTGCGAGGTTTGCAGGGCCACCGACACGATCAGCCAGTAGCAGAACAGCAGCGTGATCACGCCCAGCAGCCCGGTGGAAAAGCCCACCGAGGCCACCACCATGTCGGTGTGGGCGGCAAAATACTCGTAGCGCCTGCCGTCCGGCCCCTGGCCCCACCAGCCGCCCCAGGTCAGGTCGCGGTGGGCAAAACCGATCTGATCCAGGCCGATGGCCCTTTCCTCATCGCGCGACTGGTGGCCCTGCCAGCGGGCCAGGATGTACGGGTGTTTTTCCAGATACACCGAGAAGACGGGCAGGGCCATCAGCGCCAGCGCGAACAGGAAGCCGGTGATGTTGCTGATCCGCACCCCGGCGGCGTACATGAGGATGATGCCCAGCGCGAACATCAGGACGCTGCTGCCCAGGTCCGGCTCGGCAAAGACCAGCGCGGTGGTCAGCAGGATCATGACCGTGGCGCTCAGCAGTTTGTTCTGCACGCCCCGGCGTGAGAAGAACGAGGCCAGCATCATGATCAGCCCCAACTTGGCCAGTTCGGACGGCTGAAAGCGGAAGGGGCCGCCGAAATCCAGCCATCTCTTGGTGGCGGTGCTTTCGGCGGTGCCCACCCCGATCACCAGCACCAGCGCCAGCAGCACCAGCGTAAAGGCCCAGAACAGCGGTCCCAGTTTCAGGAAGGTCCGGGGCCGCAGCCGCGCCACCGCAAAGGTGATGCCCAGCGCCAGCGCCGTTTTCCAGCCGTGTTCCACAACCAGGTCCGGGCGCGCGGTGGCGATTCCCAGCAGGCCCAGGGCCATCAGCAGCACCTGCGCGATGATCAGTTGAACGCTCACGCGCTTGCCTCCGGGTCCGCCGCATCTGCCGCGTCCGCCAGGGTCAGGGCCGCCCGCCGGAAACTGTCGCCGCGCATGGCGTAGTCCCGGAACTGATCGAAACTGGTGCCGATGGGGGCCAGCAGAACGGTGCCGCTGCCCGTAAGCGCCCCAAATCCGGCCTGGGCTGCCGCGCGCATGGTGGCGTCGCCATCATTCCCAGAAACGGCCACGAAGGGCAGCCCCAGTTCACGGGCCAGTTTCTCGCCGTCCTCACCGAACGCGATCACGGTTCTGACCCGGCCCTGCGCGGCTTCCCGCAGCGGCCCCAGCTCCGCGCCCTTGTCGCGCCCGCCCACCAGCCAGGCAATCGGCGGCCTGGCCCGCTCCAGCGCAGCCTGCACGGCGATGGTGCGGGTGGCGATGCTGTCGTCGATAAAGCGCACGCCGCCCACCTGCGCCACCGTCTCGAAACGGCCCCGCTGGGGCTGGGCCGCGCGCAGGGCGGCGGCCAGCACCTCGGCCTGAACCGGGCGGCCCAGTCGCAACAGCGTGGCCTCGGCAGCCAGCAGCGCGGCGGCGGCGTTGGCCGGGTGGATGGAGTCGGGCAAGTCGGCGGCGGGCAGGACTTCCTCGCCACTTCTCAGCACCAGCCGCGCCGGGGAAAAGGCGAGAACCTCAGCGCGCGTGCTGACCTCCAGCCCTTCGGGGACGATCAGCACGTCCCCTTCCTGTTGCCCCGCCGTGATGTTCAGTTTGGCGGCGTGGTAGGCCGCCACGGTGCGGTGACGGTCCAGATGATCGACGCCCAGATTGGTGATGACCGCCACGGGCAGGCGCAGCCCCGCCGCCCGTTCCAGTTGAAAGCTGGACAGTTCGGCCACTGCCACCGCTGCCGTGTCCACCACGTCCAGCAGCGGCGGATCGATGTTGCCGCCCTCACGCGCCCGTACCCCGCAGGCCCGCAGCAAAGAGGCGATCAGCACCGTGGTTCCGCCCTTGCCCGCCGTGCCAGTCACGCCCACGATGGGCAGCGCCGGGCGCAGACGGGCGGCCAGCAGCACCTCCCCGATGACCTCCGCGCCGCGCCCACGCAGGTTTTCCAGGTCCGGGTGATCGATGGGGACGCCGGGAGCGGCCACAACAGTCGCGTAAGTGCCGCCCACATCGCCGCGCCCGTAATGCAAGCTGTCCATCAACGCCAGATCCTCTGCCGAGGGCCGGGCGTCGTGCCACTGCGCCCGCGTTCCCTCTGCGGACAGAAACCGCGCCACGCCACGTCCGCTGCGCCCCAGACCATAAATCAGCAGACTTCCGTTATTGCCGCTGCCTGCCCCCACGTCCCGTTCCCCAGTCACGCCCCCAACATAGGGGAAAACAGGGTGAGGGGCGGGCTGTTCACGCGGCCTGCGGGGCACTGCGGATGTCCTCTGGATGTCCTGCGGACGTTCTGCGGATGTCTGGCCCCGCCCCTTTCAGGGCAAGCCGGAATCAGCCCCCGTCTCCGCCGCTCCCGCAATCTCCGCCGCCGGAAGTGTGACCAGCATCCGTGAGAAGAAACGGCAGACCGCCGCTGTCCAGGTTCGCACCCGTTCTGGTCACATCTGCCTGGCGCGTCGATCTGGACAGCGCCGCTGCCACGGCCACAACCAGGCACAGCACCAGGAAGATAAGCATGAGCGCCGTCAGACCGTTCATGGGCCTATTGTCGCTGCACATTGTCTGGTCCAGGTCAGGCGAACGAGTCCTCGCCGCCTTCCACAATCAGCCGTACTGGCGTTCCCTGCGGCAGACGGTAGGCGCGCAGCACGCGGTTTTCCAGGTCCGCGATCACGTAGGGCACCGGGTACGCGGCCAGACGCAGATCGGTGGAACTGGGCCACGCCGGGCCGCGCGGGTGGCTGTGGTACAGCGCCACCAGGGCCAGACCACCCCCGCGCATGGCCTTGAGGGCACGCAACAGATGGACCGGGTCTGCCAGATACTCGCTCTCCGGCTGCGGGGAGATGTTGGGCAGGGGGTACAGCGCCACGGCGCGGGCTTCCTCACCATCCAAATCCTCCGCCGTCCGGCCCGTGCCGCCCAGCGCGCCCACACACTCGCGCGGAAACTCGCGGGCGGCGTGCGCCCACAGCGCGTCGGCCAGCACGGCAGGCAGGATCAGGGACACGCCCCCAGTATGAAGCGCGGGAGCGGCGTGCCGCGCGGCACGGTTGCGGGGCCACCTGGGCACACGCCGCCGCCCCGTTCCTCCCAGGCCCAAATGCCGTACAGGACGACTCAATTTGTAAATACCGTGGCCCGCTTTGCGTTACACTGCCCGCTATGTCGAAGGCCCGCACCAAAAGTTCTCCCCCGGTCAGCCGTTTCGACGGCGAGGCGCTGGGTCTGGTGCTGTTCGCGGTGGGCATTTTTCTGGCGGTGACGTTGCTGCTGCCCGGCGAGGACGGACTGGGGGCGGGCGGCGTGGGCACACCCGGAACGGTTACGCCAGGAACGGGCGGCACGGCGGGCTTCATGGGCGGGGCACGTTCGCTGCTGCTGGGCACGCTGGGCTGGGGCGCGTACCTGCTTCCGATCATTCCCGTGGCCTACGGCGCGCTGGTCTTCCTGGGCCGCGACCTGCGGAACCTGACCCGCCGGGTGCTGGGCGGCCTGGTGGTGGTGGCCTCGCTGCTGGCACTGCACGAGGTCTTCCAGCCGGGGGCGGCGGGTCAGGGGGCAGCGGCGGTCATGCGCCCGCTGACCACCACCCTGAGTTACGCGGCGGCGCTGCTGCCCCTGGTCACGCTGACGCTGGGGCTGGAGCTGATGCTGCGCCTGACCCCGCTGAGCATGCTCAAGGCACTTTTCCGGCGGCTCAGCATGTGGCTGGGCGGTGCGTCGGCGGGGGTGCAGGGGGCCATCGAGGCGCGGCAGGACGGCATCGAGTCGGCCCGCGCACGCGGTGGGGTGCGCGCCGGGCTGATGGCCCACGGGCGCGAGCTGGACACCCTGCGCCGCCTGTACCCCGACGCCCATGAGATCAAAACCCAGCAGGCCGAACTCAAGGCCGCCGGGCGCGAGGTGCGCGGCCAGGACGAGGCGGGCCTCAAAGGACTGGAGCGCGACCTGAAGCACTGGCAGGAAAGCACCCGCATCTTTGTCGGCAACGGTGCCCGTGACCTGCGCGAGCTGGTGGCCCGTGAAGCCCCCGACGCCGGGGCCGACGCCGAGGCCCGCGCCGCCGAGATCCGCCAGGGCCGCCACGAGCTGAGCGTGGGGCTGCCCAGCACCCAGGCGTGCGACGCGCTGGAACGTCTGCGCCGCGCGATGGTCTCCGAGATCCAGCGCCTGTCCGGGCGCGCGGGCAGGCTGGAGCGGGAGCGGGTGGCCGCCGAGAAGGCCCTGGCCAAGCCCGACAGCGCCGCGCTGGCCCGCGAGTGGCCCGCCCACCGCGAACGGCAGGTGGCGTGGCAGGAGGTCAGCCGCGATTTCACCGAGTGGCGTGCGCGGGCCGACGTGTACCCCGGCTGGCCCGATCTGGCCACTGCCTTTGACCGCGCCCCAACCGAGGTGGCCGGCGAGCTGGCAGCGGCGCTGGCCGAAGACACCGACGGCACCCTGCGCGAGCAGGACCGCTGGAGACACCGGCTCTCGCAGGCCCAGGAAGACGCCCTGCGCCGCGCCGAGGCCATCACCGGCACGGCCACCCAGGAAGTCCTGGTGTCTGCCCCGGCGGTGCCGCCCACGCTGGACTTCGACTTCGTGAACGACGAGTTCTCGGAAGGGGAGCGCGCTGCCACTGAGCAAGCCCCTGCCAGACGGCAGCCCGCCGCCATCACGGCCACAGCGGACCCGGCGGGCTGGGGAGCGCCGCCCCTGGCTGCACCCCATATGTCCTCCAGTCCGTCCCACAGCCCGGAAACAGGCGGCGTCGATCCCTTCTCCGACTGGGATGACGACGATCTGCCGTTTGGGCCTGCGCCTAGTAAGACGAGCCGGACGCTGGACGCCGTGCCCAGCGGTAAAGGCGAACCGCTACTGGGCAAGGGCGGCGTGCGTGCGGGTGCGCCTAGATCGGGCACGCCGCCTTGGGAGCAAGATGCTGGCCCACCCCGGCAGGAAAAGCGTCCCACCAACCCTGTGGGCGCAATCGCGCTGGCCCTGCCCGACAGCAAATTACTCGATCCCATTCCGGCGGCGGCCCACAACACGGCGGCGCTGGAAGTCTCGGCACGGCAGCGGGCCGGACTGATCGACGAGACGCTGCGGCACTTCGGGTTGCAGGCCAAGGTGGTGGACTACGCGCGCGGCCCCACCGTCACGCGCTACGAGATCGAACCCGCACCGGGCGAGAAGATCAGCCGGATCGCCAGCCTGAGCAACGATCTGGCCCGCGCCCTGGCGGTGGGCGGCGTGCGCGTCGAAGCCCCGGTTCCCGGCAAGAGCGTGATCGGCCTGGAGGTTCCCAACGCCGAGCGCGAACCCGTGACCTTTCATCAGGCGGCCTCTTCTCCCGGTTTCCGCAACACCCGCGCCAGACTGCCGATCATCCTGGGCAAGAGCATCGACGGCGAACTGATGGTGGGCGACCTCGCCAAGATGCCGCACCTGCTGGTGGCGGGCAGCACGGGTTCGGGCAAATCGGTGTGTGTGAACACGCTGATCACCTCGCTGCTGTTCAAGTACCTGCCGGGCGATCTGCGCTTTCTGATGATCGATCCCAAGATGGTAGAGCTGACGCCTTACGACGGCATTCCGCATCTGGTCCGCAGCGTGGTCACCAATCCAGTGGACGCGGCGGGGGTGCTGCTGGGCGCGGTGGCCCACATGGAGCGCCGTTACAAGATGATGAGCGCGGTGGGCGCGAAGAATCTGGAGCAGTACAACGCCAAGATGCGCCAGACCGGCGAGACCGAGTTGCCCCATCTGGTGATCATCATCGACGAGCTGGCGGACCTGATGATCACCAGCCCAAAAGAAGTGGAAAGCGCGATCATGCGGCTGGCACAGATGGCTCGCGCCACCGGTATGCACCTGATCCTCGCGACGCAGCGTCCCAGCGTGGACATCCTGACCAGCCTGATTAAAGTGAACGTCCCGGCGCGCATCGCCTTTGCGGTCAGCAGCAGCCACGATTCGCGCACCATTCTGGACAGCATGGGCGCGGAACGCCTGACGGGGATGGGCGACATGCTGTTCTACCAGCCGGGGCAGGTCAAGCCCGTGCGCCTCCAGGGGCCGTATATCTCCGAGGCCGAATCCGCCCGTATCAGCGACGAGCTGCGCCGGATGGTCTTCGAGGACGATTTCGTGGAGGCGTACGGCGCAGACTTCGACAGTGAGATCATGTCCAGCGGCCCCGGTGACCGCAGCGGCATGGATTTCAGCGATCCGCTGCTGCGTCAGGCCGCCCAGATCTGCATCGAGGAGGGCCAGGGCAGCGTCTCCAGGTTGCAGCGCCGCCTGAGTGTGGGCCACGCCCGCGCCGGAAAGCTGATGGACCTGCTGGAAGCAATGGGCATCGTCAGCAAGCACCAGGGCAGCAAACCCCGCGACGTGCTGGCGACAGAAGCCGATCTACCCCAATACTTCGGTTGAGGGCACGCAGAATTGCCCGCGCTTGTCAGAAATGAACCTCAATGCTGCGCGGGATCTGATCCCTCGCCCAGACCTGTAGTCCAGAATGCGCTCTCTCGCGTAACATGTTTGGACCTTCTGTCTTCCCTCTCCCCTTTCCGGGCAGACCTCCCCTCTAGGTCTATGGTTCAGGTCCATACAGTTCAGGTCCATACAGTTCAGACCCACACAGTTCAGACCCACACAGTGCCCATCAGACCCACACAGCGCCAGCACGCACCTCCCCCAGGCACATCCCAGAGGCTGTCCATTTTTATGACCCGGACCTTTCCATGACCCAGACCACCACCCTTTTCCATACCTACGATCCCGCCGACGTGACGGTGCATCTGCGCCCGGCCATGCCACGGCTGGTGGGCGTGGCCGAGAAGGAGGCGCTGCTGCGGCAGGGCGTGTCCTACGGCACGCTGCTCACGCCCGAAACGCGCCCCAGCGCCGTGCAGATGACCGCCTACCACGCGGCACTGACCCGCAACGGTCCCCGCGTGGCGGAGCTGATCGCCAGTCTGACCGCGCATCTGCTGGCCCAGGTGCCGCAGCCGGTGCTGGTCTCGCTGGCCCGCGCGGGAACGCCCGTCGGCTGCGCCATGACCCGCTTTGCGCGGCGGCGGGGGCAAGAGCTGCCCCACCACACCCTCAGCATCATTCGGGGGGGCGGCATTGACCGGGAGGCGCTGCGGCGCGTGCAGGGGGCGCATCCGGGGGGCACACTGGTCTTCGTGGACGGCTGGACGGGCAAGGGCAGCATCCGGGAAACGCTGGTGGACAGCCTGCCTGCGGGCGTGCCGCCGCTGCTGGCCGTGCTGAGCGATCCGGCAGGCGTGGCCAGTTTCGCCGCCACCCACGACGATCTGCTGCTGCCCCACGCGGCGCTGAACGCCACCATCAGCGGGTTGCTGAGCCGGACCTTCGTGGACGCCGAAGCGCAGGTTGGGCAGAAGCTGCACGGCGTCCGCACCGAGGATCATCTGCGCCCCGACGATGTAACGGGCGGGTATCTGGCCGCGCTGGACGCCTTCGACACCGGGATTGACCTTCCCATGAGTCCCGGTCTCCGCCCGGTGCGCCCCTACGATGCAGTGCTGGCGCTGGCGGCGGGGCTGGATGTGCATGACCCGCACCTCGTCAAACCCGGCGTGGGCGAGGCCACCCGCGTCTTCCTGCGCCGTCAGCCTGCCGGGCTGCTGCTGCGCGACGCCAGACACCCCGACACCCGCCACCTGAACGAACTGGCGCGGGGGGCGGACATTCCGGTGACGGTTCACCCGGAGCTGCCCTATCTGGCGGCGGCGCTGATCGGTCCCCGCGCCGGGGAGGACGCATGACCACCCCGCTCTCGCCAGCGCCGCCGCTGAATCCCTGGCGGCTGAATCCCTGGGGACTGGGGGCCAGCCTGTACACCCCGGCCACCCGGCCCGATCTGCTGGCGCTGGGGTCCGGGCGTTACCCGTCCCTGACCAGCCTGATCTACTGCACCGAGGATTCCGTGCTGGAGGCCGATCTGCCCCTGGCACTGGCGAATCTGGCGCGCACGCTGCCGCTGCTGCCCCCACCCGGAACCGGGCCACTGCGCCTGATCCGCGCCCGCAACCCTCACGTTCTGGCCCGCCTGCTGACACTGGACCTGCGCGGCATCAGCGGGTTCGTGCTACCCAAAATTCACGCGGAGAATCTGGAGGCGTACCTGGGTGTACTGGCCGCCTCGGACTGGCCGCAGATGCCCGTGCTGCTCACGCTGGAAACCCCGGAAGCCCTCAGCGAGGCGCAGATGACCCGGCTGCGCGACCTGATTCTGGACGGCGGCCACGGTCCGCGTGTGGCCGCCCTGCGGATCGGCGGCAACGACCTGATGCACGCGCTGGGGGTGCGCCGCAAGCCGGGGCGCACGCTGTACGAGGGACCGCTGGAACGCGTGATCAGCATGCTCGTCGGCGTGTTCAAGCCGCACGGTTTCGCGCTGTCCAGCCCGGTTTACGAGGTCTTCGGCGACCTGTCCACGCTGGCCCGCGAACTGGAACAGGATCTGGAGTACGGGCTGTGCGGCAAGACCATCATCCACCCGGCGCAACTGGACACCGTGCTGGACGCCTACCGCGTGTCGGAGTCCGATCTGCTGGAAGCGCAGGCCATCCTCGCGCCAGACGCGCCCGCCGTCTTCCAGATGAACGGGCGGATGTGCGAACCGGCCACGCACACGCGCTGGGCCTCGGACATCACCTGCCGCGCCCGGCTCTACGGGGTGCTGGAAACGCAGCGGCACGAGGCCCTGCACTTCTGATCAGGCATTCTGATCAGGCACGGCCCAGCACCGGCTGTCCTCCCACCGCTACGCCGACAGTCCGCCGCTTTCATGAGAACAATTTCAAGGAGTCTAAACCCCAGTCCTGATAGTTTTAGGGGTAAGGTCCGCATTTCTGTGGCCTCACGTTCACGTCTTTCAGGTAGTTTTCAACAGGCAGTCCGTTCGGCAGACAGTCAGGAGGAACACGGTATGGGTTTTCTCGACAAGCTCAAGGCAATGGGCGCGCAGGCCAGCAAGGAAGCGCAGGACGGCTGGAGCCGTTTTAACAACGGCGCATTCGCCGACGCAACGATGGCCGCCTGTGCCCTGATCGGCGCGGCAGACGGCAAGATCGACCAGACCGAACGCAGCCGCACCGCGCAGTTCATCACCACCAGCGACAAGCTCAAGGCGTTCAACGTCGCGGACATGCGCGACAAATACGACCGCTACTGCGACAAGATCACCGCCGACTTCGACTTCGGTAAGATCGAGCTGATGCAGGCCATCGGCAAGGTGGCGGGCAAGCCCGAACAGGCCCGCGCCGTGGTGCAACTCGCGGTGGTCATCGCCAACGCAGACGGTGAATTCGACGAGAAGGAAATGGGCGTGGTGCGCGAGATTGCCCAGGCCCTCAAGCTGGACCCCGCCGAATTCAACGCCTGAGTGTTTAACGTATAAGGTCCCGATTCTTCGTCAAACTTTTCCCTTCCAGGAGGCACCAACATGGCAGTATCACTGAAAAAAGGCGGCAACGTTTCCCTGAGCAAAGAGGCCCCCGGCCTGAGCGCCATCACCATCGGTCTGGGCTGGGACCCCCGTGCCACCGACGGCAAGGAATTCGATCTGGACGCGAGTGCCTTTACCCTCAAGGCCGACGGCAAGGTCCGCGCCGACGGCGATTTCATCTTCTACAACAACAAGGTGTCTTCCGACGGCAGCGTGGTCCACAACGGCGATAACCGGACCGGCGAGGGCGCAGGCGACGACGAGACCCTTGACATCGACCTGAGCAAGGTGCCCGCCGAGGTGGACAAGGTGGCGATTGCCGTGACCATCGACGAGGCCGACGCCCGTGGCCAGAGCTTTGGTCAGGTGGGCGGCGCGTTTATCCGTGTGATGAACAAGGACGGCGGCGCGGAAATTGCCCGTTACGACCTGAGCGAGGACTACAGCACTGAAACCGCCGTGATCTTCGGCGAGATCTACCGCAACGGCGCAGACTGGAAATTCCGCGCAGTGGGTCAGGGATTCGCGGGCGGTCTGGCCCCGCTGGCCCGCAACTTCGGCGTCAACGTCTGAGCCACAGTTAGCCCAGATTACAGCTCGGACGCTCGGGGGGAGGTTGGGAACGTGGTTTCCAGCCTCCCTTTTCCTCACCCCACCAGCCCTCATCCCATCACACAGGGAGAACATGCAGACCTTCACAACCGGCCAGAAGACGCAACTGAGTACCCTGACCCCGCAAACGAACCTGACTTTAACGGTGCAGGTGACCGGACCCGCCTCCGAATACGATCTGATCCTGTTCGGGCTGGACGCGGCGGGCCAACTGAGCGATGACCGTTACATGATCTTTTTCAACCAGCCGCGCAGCCCGGAAGGTGCGGTGGAGATGAAAAGCGGGGCGCGGAATGAGAAGGTCTTTACGGTGGACCTGTCGCGCCTGCCTGCCAGCGTTCGCCGCCTGAGTCTGGCGTCCACGGTGGACAGCGGCGCATTCAACGCCATCGACCACGCCGAGGTCACCCTGAGCAGTTCCGGCACCCCGCTGATGAACTACCGCGTGACCGGGCGCGATTTTCAGCAGCAGAAGGCGGTCATGCTGCTGGACCTGTATTTCAAGGACGTGTGGCGGGTGGGCGCAGTGGGCCAGGGCTTCAACGGCGGTCTGGACGCACTGGTCAGGCATTTCGGCGGCACGGTGGCCGACACGCCCGCCGCACGTCCTCCTTCGCCCCCGCCACCCACCCCAACCCCCGCCGCCCCACGTCCCGCTCCCACGCCCGCAGCAATCTCAACACCGCCCGCGCCCACCATCAATCTGGGCAAGATTACGCTGGACAAGCAGGGCCAGAGCGCCAAGATTTCCCTGAGGAAAGACGGCCAGAAAGACCCGATCAGCGTCAACCTGAACTGGGACAAGGGCGGCGGCTTCCTGCGGGCCAGTGCGGACCTGGACCTGGGCTGCATGTTCGTGATGCAGGACGGGCAGAAGGGCGTGATTCAGGCGCTGGGCAACAGCTTTGGCAGTGACCGCTTTGAACCGTTCATCCTGCTGGACAAGGATGACCGCAGCGGCGCATCCAGCGACGGCGAGAATCTGGTCATCTCGCGCCCGGACCTGATCCATACGGTGGTCATCTTCGCCTTCATCTATCAGGGAACGTCCGACTTCACCAAGGTCAACGCCCGCCTGACCATGAAGGACCCACGCGGCAACGAGATCACCGTGCAACTGAGCAACCCCGACATGCGCCGGACGTTCTGCGCCATCGCCAGCATCGAGAACGTGGGCGGCGAGGTCAAGATCACCAAGGAAGAACGCTATTTCAAAGACCACCAGGAGGCCGATCAGCACTTCGGCTTCAGCTTCCGCTGGTCGGCGGGCAGCAAGTAGATGGGTGTTCTCCAGGCCGGGCAACGTGTGCCGCTCAGCACCCTGGGCGTGGGCCAGCGCCTGAGTGTGGACATTCACTGCACGCTGGACGGCGCGGACCTCACGGCCTTCGGCTTGCAGGACGGAAAGCTGGCAGATGACCGCTACATGGTCTTCTTCAACCAGCCGCGCAGCCCGGAAGGGGCGCTGGAACTGGCCCGACAGGGGGTGGACACCAGTTTCAATGTGGACCTCGCAGCGCTCCCCACGTCCATCACCGAGATTTACTTCACCGCCACGCACGACACCCAGCCGATTGGCGGGGCGGGGGCGCTGTCCGTCAAAGTTGGGGACGCGACGTTTGATGTCAAGCCCCATCTGAAGGCGGAAAAGGCCGTGATGCTGATTCGCCTTTATCGTCACGCGGACGGCTGGCGGCTGGCGACGGTGGCGCAGGGTTTCAACGGCGGTCTGGACGCCCTGGTGCGGCATTTCGGCGGGGAAGTTGCGGAGGCTGAGGCAGCTCCAGCGCCAGCCCCCACCGTCAATCTGCACAAGGAGCGCCAGCGCGTGCTGCTGGAAAAGGCCGAGCGCGAGCAGCCGCAACTGGTCAGCCTGATCAAGACCGCCAGCGTCAGCCTGGAAAAACGCGGGCTGGCCGACGCCCGTTACCGCGTGAAACTGGTGCTGGACATCAGCGGCAGTATGCAGAACGAATACCGCAGCGGCGCGGTGCAGGCGCTGGCCGAACGCGCCCTGGCCCTGGCCGCCCGCCTGGACGACGACGGCGAGGTGGAGGTCTACCTGTTTGGTATCCAGGCACACCGCAGCGGCACCCTGTCGCTGGACAACGTGGCCGGGTTCGTGGACCGTCTGAAGGTCAAGCTGGAAGGCGGCACCCATTACAGCCCGGTCATGAAAATGGTCCGCGAGGACGCCGAGAAAGAGGGCCGCGAGCTGCCCTGTCTGGTCCTGTTCATCACCGATGGCGGCACCAGCAACCCCGCCGTCGTGGTCCGCCAGATGACCGACGCCGCCGCCGAGCCAATTTTCTGGAAGTTCATGGGCATTGAAGAGGGCCGCGTCAACTTTGACTTTCTGGAAAAGCTGGACGATCTGCCGGGCCGCGTGGTGGACAACGCCGACTTCTTCCGCGTGCCCGCCCCTATTAAAATTGGGGATGCCGAACTGTTTGACCTGCTGCTCAATGAACTGGACGGCTGGCAGCGGGACGCGAAGGCGGCGGGAATCCTCCGCGTCTAACTGGCCAACGGTCAAACCGTCTCACCACAAAAATAAGAGACGAACGCCAGAGCTTTAAGCGGTTAGACAGTTAGACCTTTAGACGGTTTGACAATCTCTAACCCCCATTCCCCCTCACACAAGGAGCAAACCCAATGCCTATTTCCCTCAAGAAAGGACAGCAGATCAGCCTCACCAAGGAAGCCCCCGGCCTCAGCAGCGTTCGCATGGGCCTGGGCTGGGACGCCATCAAGAAAAAGGGGTTCTTCGGCTTCGGTGGCGGCTCGGCAGACGTGGATCTGGACGCCAACGCGCTGATGTTTGACGCACAGGGTCAACTGGTGGACGCCGTGTGGTTCCGCCAGCTTCAGAGCAAGGACGGCGCGATCCAGCACAGCGGCGACAACCGCACGGGCGCGGGCGACGGCGACGACGAGAGCATCACCGTGAACCTGTCGCGCCTGCCCGCCAACGTCACCACCCTGATCTTCAGCGTCAACAACTACAGCGGCCAGGATTTCAGCCAGATTGAGAACGCCTACTGCCGTCTGGTCAACACCCAGGGCGAGGCCGAGATTGCCCGCTATGACCTGTCGGCGGGCGGCCAGCACAGCGCCATGATCCTGGCGAGCCTCAAGCGCCAGGGCAATGACTGGACCATGACCGCCATTGGCGCAACGTCCAGGGGGCGGACGTACCAGGACAACCTGCCGGATATCAAGGCTTACCTGTAATTGAGATTCTGGGGTGGCTATTTGCGGTTTAACCCCTCCGCCCCTCCGGGGCACCTCCCCTTAGAAGGGAGGCAAGAGTTGCGGAATTGCTCCGCCAGACGCGTTCCTTGGCTCCCTTTTGAGGGGAGCTGGCTGCGAAGCAGACTGAGGGGTCAAATCGCAAGTCGCCACCAACAAAACCCGAACCACCATCCTCCTCCCCCACCGGGAACCCCTGCCCCCCAACCCCCGTACTCCCCCCGAACTTCTGAAATCGAGGTCATCAAAAAGGACGGTCAACATGGCACTTTCACTTCAAAAAGGCGGCAACATCTCCCTGAGCAAGCAGGACGCCAACCTGCAACGCATCATCGTGGGCCTGGGCTGGGACCCGCGCCCCACCGACGGTCAGGCGTTTGACCTAGACGCCTGCGCGTTCCTGCTCAACGACGGCGGCAAGGTGCGCGGCGATCACGATTTCATCTTCTACAACCAGCTCCGCAGCACGGACGGCAGCGTGGAGCATACCGGCGACAACCGCACGGGTGACGGCGACGGTGACGACGAGGCCATCAAGATCAACCTGACGCAGGTGCCTGCCGAGATTCAGCGGATCGCCGTGAGCGTGACCATTGACGAGGCCGACGCACGCCGCCAGAACTTCGGGCAGGTGGGCGGCGCGTTTATCCGCGTGGTCAACGAGGACAACAACCAGGAACTGACCCGCTTTGATCTGGGCGAGGATTTCAGCACCGAGACCGCCGTGATCTTCGGCGAGATCTACCGCCACGGCGGCGAGTGGAAGTTCCGTGCGGTGGGCCAGGGCTATACCGGCGGCCTGGGGCCGTTGGCGCGCAACTACGGCGTCAACGTCTAAACCCAGAACCTGACACTGGCACCCGTTCTGCAGAAGGCCGGGTGCTACTTTAATGGCTTGATGGCGCAGAGCGCCGCATAATCAACCGTTTGGTCTGCCCACCACAGAGCGGGCAGCCAGCAAGGAGAACAGTAGTGATTCAAAGAGAGTTTGGTTTTGCCTTCGGCGTGACCATCATTGCCCTGGCCCTGACCTTCTGGTACGGCCTCAATACCGGCGGTCTGATCGTGGCCCTGAATTTCTTGCTCATCGCCGTGGTGCTGGGCATCATGGAAGTGTCCCTGAGCTTTGACAACGCTGTTGTTAACGCCTCGGTCCTCAAGAACATGACCGAGAAGTGGCAGCGCAGGTTCCTGATCTGGGGCATTCTGATCGCCGTCGTGGGGATGCGGTTGATCTTTCCCATCGCCATCGTCGCCATCACGGCGGGCCTGGGCTTCGGCCAGGTGGCCGATCTGGCCCTCAACGACTCCACCCGCTACGGCGAGTATCTGGAAGAGGCGGAAGTGGTCATCAGTGCCTTCGGCGGCACCTTCCTGCTGATGGTGGCCCTGAATTACCTGATGGACCCCGACAAGGACGAACACTGGCTGGCGGGTTTTGAGCGCCGTCTAGCCGGGCTGGGCAAGCTGGACACCGTGCAGGCGATTATCGCGGGCGTGGTGCTGCTGGTGATCACCCGCTATTTCGTGGTTCCCGAAGAGCAGTTCGCGGCGCTGATGGCGGGCATGGTGGGTTTGCTGATCTATCTGGTCATGAACGCCATCGGCAACCTGTTTGACCCCAACGACATGGCCGCCAAGGCCGGAGCGGCAGGCTTCACGGCCTTCATGTACCTGGAAGTGCTGGACGCCTCGTTCTCGCTGGACGGCGTGATCGGGGCCTTCGCCATCACCAAGGAAATCGTGATCATCTCGGCGGGACTGGCGATTGGCGCGGTGTTCGTGCGTTCGCTGACGCTGTTCCTGGTCCACCAGGGCACGCTGGCGCAGTACCGCTTTCTGGAACACGGCGCGCACTACGGCATCCTGGCGCTGGCGGTCATCATGCTGGCCAGCACCAACCGCAACGTGCATATTCCCGAAGTTCTCACCGGACTGATCGGGGTGGCGTTCATCGGGGCGTCCATCTGGTCCAGCGTGCGGGCCAACAAGCGCGAACTGGCTGAGGGGAAATCTCAGGCGGGCTGAAGTTCAGGCCCAGGGCTGCGGAGGAGGCGAACAGGCTTCCTCCGCAGCTTTTTTATTGGGCGTCTTTTAGAGCATTTGTCCGAATGGAAGCATCAGAAAAAAGACTTCTGATGCTTCCATTCTCCCAAATCCTCAGTAAAATTCACTCACTTCGTTCGGTCAAAAGTGAACAGCTCTTTTGACAAATGCTCTATTGGGCGTTGCTGAAGGCCAGAACGTATCGCGCCCTGTTTCGGAGGCGCGGCCAACGCGCTTAAATACGCCCATGCTTGGAAAATTCTTCAAAAAGCCAGCGGACAGCATGGGCGGACGCGTTCCCCCCGGCCAGAGCCTGACCGCCCGCTTTCCCGTCCTGACCTACGGCCCCGCGCAGCACTACGACGCCTCGGAAGTGGTCATTCGTATCAGCGGGCTGGCCGGGGAGAAAACCCTGACCTGGACCGAGTTGATGGCGCTGCCGCAGACCACGCTGACCTACGATATCCACTGCGTGACCCACTGGAGCAAGCTGGACACCGAGTGGACCGGCGTGCGCGTCACGGACCTGATGGAACACCTGAAGCTGGACCCGGCGGCCACCCACGTCATGCAGCACAGCGTCGGGGGTTACACCACCAACCTCTCGCTGGAGGACTTCACGCGCCCGGAAAACCTGCTGGCGCACACCTTTGGCGGCGAACCACTGACGGCTGAACACGGCGGACCGCTGCGGCTGGTGGTGCCACACCTGTACTTCTGGAAAAGCGCCAAGTGGCTGACCGGACTGGAATTCATGGCCGCTGACAAGCCCGGATTCTGGGAAGTCAACGGCTACCACATGCGCGGCGATCCCTTCAAGGAACAGCGCTACGACGACGATTGATGGTGGAGGATCACACGCCAACGGCTGAGGGTTACCTCGTCCCGGATGTTCTGAAACCCGGCCTCGCGCTCCTGCTTGTCGGCACCGCGCCCAGCAAAATCAGCGCCGCCAAACGGGCCTATTACGCCAATCCGGTCAACAAGTTCTGGCGCACCCTACATACGGTGGGGCTGACGCCGAGGCAACTTGCGCCGCAGGAATACCCGCAGGTGCTGGACTACGGCATCGGCCTGACGGACGTGGCGAAACGGCACAGCGGCGTGGATTCGGCGTTGCCTGGCGAGGCGTGGAAGCCTGACGAACTCATGGAAAAGATCAGGACGTACCGCCCACAGATTGTCGCCTTCACCAGCAAGCGCGGCGCGTCAGAAACGCTGGGGAAGCCGACGGGCAAGCTGCCTTACGGCCTCCAGATTGAGAAGCTAGAAGGCGCGGAGGTCTGGATTCTCCCCAGCACCAGTCCGCTGGGCCACAACTATTTCCACCTTGAGCCGTGGCAGGCGCTGGCTGAACGGGTGTCTGAGATCAGGGACAAGCTGAGCGAACGCTGAACACGGCGTCCCAGAGGGCGGGAACTTTCCTCAGCCTCGCGCCGTATTCTGCTGTGTATGGCCCCCTCTGTCACCACCATTCTGACTGTGGCCCGCACCGGCTCGCGCGTGGTGCGGTATCTGATCCGGCCCGCGCACAAGGGGCCGGGGGACGTGAACAGCTTAGGCCACGATCCCTGGCTGACTCCTCACCTGGAAAACAGTGGCTCAAACGATCTGCGGCGTCAGGCCACCCGGCTGGCCCGGCGCGGCGTGGGCCTGGGCAAACTGACCCTGCAAGGCGTGCTGGGCGCGTTCGTGATCTTTCCATTGCTGCTGATCTTCGGCGTGCTGTTCGCGCTGGGCTTTGATCCAGCGGGCTGGCTACTGGGCATCACGCTGCTGCTGGGGCTGCTGGGACTGGTCCGCACGGCGGTGCGCGCCACCCGCCTGATGAATGCGCCAGATGAAGACGCGCCCGGAACTGCACCGAATGCGGCCCTACCCGCCGATCTTCAGGCGGATGAAACCAATCTGCTGGGAACGCTACGGACACACGAGCGTGCCCTGCCCCCGGCCAGCCGCGTGGCCTTCCACGCCACCGTGATCGCCACCCGCGACGCCCTGCGCGTGTCGGCGGGTGACCCGATGCTGAACCGTGATGCCTTTGATGTGCGGCAGGCGGCCCGCGAGGACATTCCCGAGCTGCTGGAAACCTACCGCACCGTGCCGTCCACGCCCGCCAACGAGGCCGAGTTGCAGCGTCAACTGGCCCTGATTGAAGAGCGCATGTCCGCCGTCATCCGGGACCGCAATGCCCAGCAGGGCCGGGTATTACAGGCGCACGGGCGCTATCTGGAAAACAAGTATCTGGAAAAGCCAGACACTGAATAACCGGAGACCGAGTAACCCCTACTTTTTCGCCTGCACCCCAGCCATCCACTCCAGAATCCAGCGGGCCACCTGATCGCTGCGGGCCGAGATGATGTCCAGATGCGCGGCCCCACTCAAGGTACGGACCGTCATTTTTGCCCCTGTCAGCGCGGCGTACTTGCCGTACTCCCCGGCGGTGGAAACGCCCTCCCCGGCCACAATGCCCAGGGCGGGCAGATTGACCTTGTGCCACACGCGCAGGTCTTTCTCAAAGGGTGTTCCCCGGGTGCCCTGACGCACGGCAGCGAGGTCCAGCGACAGCCGATTGGGAAAGTACCACTCACTGAAATCGCTGAGGGGGGTCCAGAAGCGCCCCACGAAATCCTGCGGATTGGTGGGGGCCAGTGGGTCTGCCTGCCAGCCGACAGGCTTAGTACGGTCCTGCTGTCCGGCCACCCAGTAACTGTCCCTGCCGCCCAGCACGGCGGCGATCAGGTTGTTACCCTCTACTGCGTTGGTGGCCTGCCCAGTCTTGAGGGCCAGGAAGGGCAGCAGGGCATAACGCTGCTCAAGCTGCACCATCGCCGCCGCCAGATTGGTGGCCGGGTAGTTCACCAGACCGCCCGACGGGGCCAGGGCATTGGGCTGCGTGGCGGCCAGTCGGGCCTGCGCGGCGGCGCGGCTGGCCAGTTTGGGACCGAAGTAGATCGCGTCCACATACGGGTCTTCGGGCAGTTTGCTCAGGCCAGTCAATGGCCCCAGCACCCCAGTTACCCCGTCCGCGTAATTTTCGGGGGTCAGCGGCTGGCCACTCAGCAGGCCCGGCGCACCGTCCAGCATGACCATACCGCGCACATCGTCCGAGCCGCGTCCGGTGTTGCCGGGAGGACCATCAAAGTCGTAGGCCGCGTACAGCCCGGTCAGGCTGCCGCCCATGGAGTGGCCACCGATAAACACCTCAGAGGTCAGGGTACGGGCCTCTTTAATTGCTGTCCGCCAGTCGCGCAGGGTCACATTCAGGCCCCAGTCGCGCATGTAGGACAGGCTTTCTTTAGAGCGGGGAGGGAGGCCATCTTTCACGATCTGCGCCAACTCCGCAGGATTGGCTGCCGCGATCTGTGCCTGGGGTTCCAGCAGATTGCTGCGGCGATCTACCGTCCAGACCGCTGTGCCCGGTTGCAGGGCCACGATCTGCCGCGCCAGTCGGTCAAAACTGCCCGCACCGCCCAGAAAGCCGGGCATCAGGAGAAGGATAGTTTTGGGCTTTGTGGGGCCATAACGGATGGTGATGCTGGCATTCAGCTCGGGGGGGGTGCCCGGAACCACGAAGCTGGGGCGCACCACACGCACGGCGGGAACTCTGGCGAGTACAGCGTTACTGGGCGTGGTCACGCGGGCGGGCACAGGAGGGCGAACACTTTGCTGACTTTGCTGGGCCGGGGCACAAGCAGCCAGCACGGCAGACAGCAGAAAAAGAGGCGACAAACGCATAGGGTCATGCTGCGTCACACACGAAACGCGGAAGGTGCGGACGCTTACCTGTGCAGAGGTTGATCCGCTGGGGGCAGGCTGTCTACGACGCGCCCCCTCTCCCACGCCCCACCCCGCTCTAGACTCCAGAGCATGAGCCAACCCTCCACTCCCCTGCCGCTGCCAAAAGGCTTTCAGACCGCCGCGCTGGCCGCCGGAATCAAGCCCAGCGGCAAGACCGATCTGAGTACCGTGGTCTCCGAGACCGACTGCGTGTGGGCCTTTGCCGGAACGCGCAGCACCACTGCCGCCGCCTGCGTGACGCGCAACCGCGAGGTATACGCGGCGGGCGGCCCGGTGCGGGCGCTGGTGGTCAACGCCGGAAATGCCAACGCCGCCACTGGAAAGCGCGGCGCGCGCGACAACGCCGATCTGGCCGACGCGCTGGGCAGCGTGCTGAATGTGGAGATGGACAGCGTATTGACCGCCAGTACCGGCATCATCGGCCACCCGCTGCCGATGGACCGCGTGCTGAGCGGCGTGGAACACCTGCCTGAGGACCTGGGGACCGACGCAGCCACGTTTGCAGGCGCGATCATGACCACCGATCTGCGGCCCAAGACCGCCTCGGCAGACCTGCCCGGCGGGGCGCGAATCGTGGGCGTCGCCAAGGGCAGCGGCATGATCCACCCGGACATGGCCACCATGTTCGCCTTCGTCTTTACCGACGCGGCGGTGGACGGCCCCGGCCTGCGCGCGGCCTTTTCCGCCGTGGTGGCGCGCACCTTCAACGCGGTCACCGTGGACGGCGACACCAGCACCAACGACATGGCGATGGTGCTGGCAAACGGGCAGGCCGGAGAGGTGGCCCTGACTGATTTCCTGCCCGCACTGGAAACCGTGATGCGTGACCTGGCCCGCCAGATCGCCCGCGACGGCGAGGGGGCCACCCGCCTGCTGACCGTCCGAGTGTCCGGCGCACTCACCGAAGCCGAGGCACTGACCGCCGCCCGCACCTGCTGTGTCAGCCCGCTGCTGAAAAGTGCCGTCCACGGCAACGATCCCAACTGGGGCCGCGTGATCATGGCAGTGGGCCGCAGCGGCGCGTCCGTGAACATCGAGGGCATGACCGTGACCGTGCAGGGCAATCCGGTTTTTGCCGGAAAGCCGCTGCCCTACGACGATGCGGCAGTCAGCGCCAGCATGAAAGCCGAGGAAGTTATCTTTGAGATAGACCTCGGCGTGGGCGGCGCGTCCGGCGAGGCATGGGGCTGTGATCTGAGTGCCGAGTACGTGAGCATCAACGCGGATTACACGACTTAAGACACAGTCGGTGGCCCCCTTTTTCCTCTGGGAGAGGGCCAGAAGGGGAGCCGCCGCGTCAATCAGAACTCCAGCAAATCACCAGATTTTAGCCACTTGAGCCAACCTTCAGAACCGGGCTTCAGGCGCACAGGCGGGCTACGCTAAGGCATGATCCCGCAAACCCCGAACAAAGCTCCTGCCCCACAGCCTGCGCTGGCCCGGCCCCTGGATTTCTCGTTCTCGTCCAACCGGATCGCGGCGGCGGGGGCAGTGGGCGCGGTGCTGCTGGGGCGCGTGGTGCGCGGCAACTGGTGGCAGGCGCTGGGCGTGGGCGGCGCGGCCTTCAGCGCCTGGGCGATTGCGCGGGAGCTGGACCCGGATTCACCGCAGACCGCCAACGTGGCGTTGCCCGTGGCCGCCGCCGCCGCGCTGCTGGGCGGGCCGGGCAACCCACTGGCCGCCTTCGCCGCCCTGAGTGGCCTGCGCCTGATCGCCGGAACCACCGGAGAGGACGCCACTCCCCTTGATCACCAGGGTCTGCTGGTGCAATCGGCATTGGCGGCGGCCACAGGCAACCGTTCGGCGGCGCTCCTCGCCTCGGCAGCGCCGCTCCTGACTCCCGGTTCCCACTCGTGGCTGCCCGCGCTGGGCGTGCTGATGCCCCGGTTGTGGCGGGACCACGCTTCGGGCATGACTACTCTGCCTGCCGCCCTGCTGGGACTGGGAGCTGTGGCCCTGACACCCGTGTTCACGGCCCCCGAACCGATCAGTAGCCCATGTGACCGCGCCCCCCGGACAGTGAAAGCCCAGGAAGTTCAGCGTGCCCGGCAGGCCGCCGTGATCTCGCTGGCACTGGGGCTGGGTGGCGGGGGCGTGCGCGGGCTGGTGCCGCTGGCCGCCGCCGTGGTCACGGTGGGGTTACGCCGTATGCAGCGGCGAACCGCCAGACCCTGATCTTCTCTTTCCCGCCGTCTATCTCGCGCCACGCCCCCTGCACCCTCAGCCCCTAGACTTCGGCCCATGCTGGGACTGATTTGTGTAGATGTGGACGGAACCCTGATCGGCACGGACAACACCGTGCGGGAAGATGTCTGGGCGGCGCTGGCGGATGCCAGGGCAAAGGGTGTGCGGATCGCGCTGTGCAGCGGGCGGCCCGCCATCGGCAACGCGCTGGGCTACGCGCGGCGGATGGACGCGGACGGCTGGCATGTCTTTCAGAACGGGGCCAGCGTGGTCCGGGTGGACTCCGGGGAAAGCCTTTCCGAAGCCCTGCCAGACGACGCACTGCCCATGCTGATGGCACGCGCCCACGCCGAGGACCGCTTGCTGGAGGTCTACACCGACACCGAATTCGGCGTGACCAAGCCCTGCTCTCTGGCCGAGCGCCATGCTGCGCTGCTGGGCGTGCCCTATGACCCGCGCACCCCCGAATCGCTGGTGGGAACGCGCGTTCGGGCGCAGTGGGTGGTGCCGCGCGAACAGGAAACAGCCGTGACGGCGGAACCTCATCCGGGACTGGACCTGCACCCGGCGGGCAGCCCGGCCATGCCCGACACCATGTTCATCAGCATCACCCGCGCGGGCGTCAGCAAGGGCAGCGCGGTGCGGCGAATCGCGGCGGAATACGGCCTGGGCATGGACCGCGTGATGATGGTTGGCGACGGCGAGAACGACGTGAGCGCCATGCGCGTGGTGGGCCATCCGGTGGCGATGGGCAACGCGGACCCGCCCGCCCTGGCTGCGGCGCGTTACACGGTGGGCCATGTGGATGCTGGTGGGTTGATTGAAGCCGTGGGGTTGGCGCTGACGCTATAGGCGCTAAAATCCGGGACCATGCTGGAGAACGCCGAGAATCTGGTGCAGTTGGGCGCGCGGACCATCGCCTCACTGGCCGAGTTCTCGGCGGCCCTGGTGATTGCCGCCGCGATTGTGCAGGCGCTGTGGCGTTCGGTAATGGCGCTGTTTCTGCCCCGCGACGCCGCCGCCAACGACGCGGCCAAGCAGAACCTGCGCCTTCAGCTTGGGCGCTGGCTTGCCATTGCGCTGGAATTTCTGCTGGCCGCCGACATCCTGCTGACTGCCATCGCCCCCACCTGGGAAGACATCGGCAAGCTGGGGGCAATTGCGCTGATCCGCACGGCGCTCAATTACTTCCTGGAGCGGGAAATTGACGCGAATAACCGGGAGAAAGGGAAGTTGAAGCTGGGCGGGACTGTGGAGGGCGATTGAATTCGAGGTGAAGGGTTGGGTCCCAACTTAACCCCTCAGTCCGCTACGCGGCCAGCTCCCCTCAGAAGGGAGCCAGGGAGACTACCCATTACCCGTCCAGCACCGTCCGTATCGCGTCCACAATCCGTTCGCCGTAGTTCTCGATGCGCTTTGGTCCCATGCCGGGCAGGCCCTGAAGTTCTTCCACCGTGCGTGGGCAGGCAGCGGCCAGAGCTTCCAGCGTGGCATTCGGGAAAATTACGAAGGCGCTGTGGCTGGTTTCGCGGGTCAACTCGCGGCGCAGTTCGCGCAGGGCCTCGGCGATTTCGGTGTGGACGGGG
Organism: Deinococcus marmoris DSM 12784; assembly: GCF_000701405.1. Taxonomy (GTDB): domain Bacteria; phylum Deinococcota; class Deinococci; order Deinococcales; family Deinococcaceae; genus Deinococcus; species Deinococcus marmoris. The sequence goes on along the minus strand of NZ_JNIV01000005.1, from coordinate 69,692 downwards.
GATGGCGGGGCTTCCGGCTCAGATGACGAGACGGAGAGCAGCGGCTGAGACGTCCTTGGCTGGACAGGCTCACGCATGGGTTGAAACGATGTTCTTTCTTCCGCGCCTCGCAACAGCCCCAGCACGGCGCTGTTTTCCCGCACTCCACGCTCAGCGGCTGAAGCAGGCCGCGCCCGCTCACTCCCGGAATGTTCACGCACAATCTCCAGCACATCCTCGCCGTAATCGGCCAGTTTGCGCTGTCCCACGCCGCTGACCGTTCCCAGCATGGCCGCGCTGCCGGGGCGCAGTTCGCAGATGGCCTTGAGGGTGGCGTCGCTGAAAATGGCGTAAGGCGGCACCGCTTTCTGCCGGGCCAGTTGCAGCCTCCAGGCACGCAGAGCCTCGAACAGCGGGGCGTCCTGTGAATCCACCGGGGCGCGGCCACTACGAGAAGCGTCGCGGTCCCGCTTGCGAACCTTTTCGCGGGGAATCAGGCTGTCCTCACGCAGCATCAGCGTCGTCTCGCCCTTGAGCAGCGGACGGGATTTGCCAGTGGCGCTCAGGCCGTAGTGTTCGCCTGCCGCCAGATGCCCCAGGCTGACCAGTTGACGGATCAGCCCCCGCCACATCTTGTCATCGTGGCCCTTGCCGACGCCAAAAGTAGGCAGCAGGTGGTGGCCCATTGCCACAACTTTCTCGGTGGGCTGGCCCAGCAGAATGTCGGTCAGGTGGGCCGCGCCAAAGCGGTTGCCGGTGCGAATGGCGGCGCTCAGGGCCATCTGCGCCTCGCGGGTGGCGTCGCGCACTTTGGGCGGGTTGAGGCAGATGTCGCAGTTGCCGCAGGGTTCGTTCCTTTCCTCGCCAAAGTAAGACAGCAGGAGCTGGCGGCGGCAGGTGGCGGCCTCGCAGTACGTCAAAAGCGCGTCCAGTTTGGCGGCCTCCACGCGCTTCACGTCGTCGGGCGCGTCGCTCTGCGAGAGCATCCGCTTGACGTTCACCACGTCGGCCAGGCCGTAGACCATCCAGGCGGTGCTGGGCAGGCCGTCGCGCCCGGCGCGGCCCGTTTCCTGGTAATAGCCCTCCATGCTCTTGGGCAGGTCCAAGTGGGCCACGAAGCGCACGTTGGGCTTGTCGATGCCCATGCCAAAGGCCACGGTGGCCACCACCACCACGCCCTCGTCGTTCAGAAAGCGTTCCTGCGCGTGGTTGCGCTCACGCGGCGAGAGGCCCGCGTGATACGGCACGGCGTCCACCCTCTGCGTCACCAGCCACTGCGCGGTCTGTTCCACCGATTTGCGCGACAGGCAGTACACGATGCCCGCGTCGCCCCGGTGTTCGGCGTGGATGAAGTCCAGCAACTGGGTCTTGGGGCCTTCCTTGTTCGCCACGCGGTACTGGATGTTGGGGCGGTCAAAGCTGGAGATGAACTGCGCCGCGCCGCGCAACTCCAGCACGTTCAGGATGTCGGCACGGGTGCGGTCATCGGCGGTGGCGGTCAGGGCCACGCGGGGAATGTCGGGGAAGCGCTGGGGCAGTACGCCCAGTTGCCCGTATTCCGGCCTGAAATCGTGGCCCCACTGCGAAACACAGTGCGCCTCGTCGATGGCAAACAGGGCCACCGGGGCGCGTTCCAGCAGGTCCAGCGTGCGCGGCAGCAGCAGGCGTTCGGGGGCCACGTAGAGCATGTCCAGTTCCCCGGCCAGCAGCGCGGATTCCACCTCGCGCACGCTCTGCATATCCAGGCTGGAATTAAGAAAGGCGGCCCGCACGCCAAACTGCCGCAGCGCGTCCACCTGATCCTTCATCAGCGCGATCAGGGGCGAGACCACGATGCCAACGCCGGGTCGCAGCAGGCTGGGCACCTGATAGCACAGGCTCTTGCCGCCGCCCGTGGGCATCAGCACCAGCGCATTGTTGCCCTCCACCACCGTCCGCACGATGTCGGCCTGCACGTCCCGAAACTGCCCGTAGCCCCACACCCGGCCCAGAACTTCCAGAGCGCGGGCATCGGTGTCGGCGGGGGACTGAACAGAAGGCATCGGGTACAGGATAGCGCGTTACGTGCAGGGCGTAATGGAATAGGACGGTGACTTCTGGACTCTGCGGTCTGTCGGGGCTGGTCCCACGGTTTACACTGTCCCCCGCATGGCCGATCTAGCCGAGGGATTCCGCACCATTCTTTCAGGCGACTACCCGCGCCTGCTGCTGTCGGGGCTGGGCTTCACGCTGGCGGTCAGTCTGTGTGCGCTGGGTGTTTCGGTGATGCTGGGAACGCTGCTGGGCATCGTGCGGGTCTTCCGGGTGCCGCTGCTGGGGCCGCTGGGCAACGCCTACGTGGAGGTGGTGCGCGGCATTCCCCTGATCGTTCTCCTGAGCGTGGTGTATTACGGCCTGCCCGCGCTGGGCCTCACGCTGGACGGCTTTCCGGCGGCGGTGTTGGCCCTGGGATTGTACTCGGCGGCGTACACCTCCGAGATCGTGCGCGGGGGGCTAAACAGCGTGCCCGTGGGTCAAATAGAGGCAGGCCGCAGCCTGGGCCTGAGCCGCGCCCAGGCGGTGCGTTTCGTGGTGCTACCGCAGGCGTGGCGGGTGGCGCTGCCCGCGCTGGGCAACGAATTTATTTCCCTGATCCTGGGCAGCAGCCTAGCGAGCGCCGTGACCTTGCAGGAACTGTTCGCGCAGGGCAAGTACATCACGGGCGTCACCTACCGCCAGTTTGAGGTGTATGCCGTGCTGGCACTGGTCTACTTCCTGCTGACCTTCACCCTGACCCGTGTGGTGCGGGCGCTGGAGCGTCGGCTGGGGCGCGGGCGGGCGGGGGTGGAGCGGCGGGTGATTTGAAGCCCCCTCACCCGCCGCTACGCGGCACCCTCTCCCCTACGGAGAGGGTCATTTTCACCCCTCTACCACGGGGAGAGGGGCCTTGCGAAGCAAGGGGGTGAGGGGTCTTTACTGCTCCTCCGCCCACGCCAGCACCGCCGCGCTGGAATACGCCGCCAGTCCCTCTCCAGCCCTATCAATGTTGCGGGTGAAGCGTTCGTCGGCCATCCACATCTGCGCCAGACCGCGCATCATTTCGGGTGATGCAACGTAATAGCGGGCCGAAATGTGGGCACGGTGATCGGCAGCCACGGCTTGGGCCTCAGCGGAATCGGGGGGCGTTCCAGCAGCCATCAGGGACACATAACGGGCGTAGATGGCGTTCATCTCAGCCTTGACCGCTTCCCAGTCGGCTTTCGTGTAACGCCCCGTGCGAGCAGTGCTCTGCCTGTAGGCATCGGTCTCACCCCAGCGTTCGCGGGCCTCGGCCTCGTGTTCGGCGGGATCGAAGCCATCGAAGATGTCTTTCAATTCTGTGTTTGTCATGTTTGGAACTCCCTCGCCGCGTTCGGCGGCATTCAGGTAGGCCAGGGCGGCGTCCAGGGTGGATTGGGTTCAGCGCTGTTTTTCTCGCAGCAACGCAACCTGGGTTCGCAGTGCTGCCACCTCATCACCGGGCGGAGCGTCCAGCACGCGGGCGATTTCGGCCAGCGGGAAACCCAGTTCGCGGTAGCTCAGCACGCGCCACAGCCGCGCCAGATCAGCGGGGGTGTATAGCCGATAGCCCGCCTCCGTCCGTGCGCCCGGCCTGAGCAGCCCGATGTCGTCGTAGTGGTGCAGCGTGCGAATGCTCAGGCGGGTCAGCAGCGCCACCTCGCCCACGGTCCAGATCTGTTCTGTTTTCTCGTTCCTGGCCTCCATGCACAGCAGCGTAAGGGCTGACGTGGCGTGAGGGTCAAGGGGTCAGAATTGGGGAATGCAACATGGCATGGCGCAACGCCGACTGACCGTTACCGCCCCCGACGAATTCCGGTGGGAGACGGTTGCCTTGCCGCCGCCCGGCCCCGGCGAGGTCCGTGTGCGAACGTGCCTGAGCGCCATCAGCATTTCCTCGGAACTGAGCATGGTGCGGAATGGAGAGACCCACTGGCGGCTGGGCTACCAAACGCTGGGCGTGGTGGAGGCGCTGGGCGCGGGCGTCGCTCTGGAAGTGGGCGTGCGGGTCATCACGACGCTGGGCCACGCCAGCGCAGGAATCCACCGGATTGAGCGGGTCCATGCCGTCCCAGACTACATTCCAGACCGTCAGGCGCTGGCCGTCATTCTGGGCGAGGAAACGCACAAGGGCATCCGCAAAATCGCGCCCCAGTCACAGGAGGGCGTGCTGGTGGCCGGAGCGGGCTTGCTGGGCTTGCTAACAGTGTTCAATCTGACCCGGCGTGGAATCAAAGACGTGACGGTGCTGGAACCGGACCCGACGCGCCGCGAACTGGCCCTGGCTTTCGGCGCAGCCTCAGCCCATGCGCCCGGCAGCCTCCCGCACGACGCCTACGCTGTGGGCCTGGAATGCAGCGGGTCCCCGGACGGTTTCGCGGAAGTGCTGTCACATCTGCGGCCCAATGGGCGCTGCTGCGTTCTCAGTGACGGGAACTGGGGGGCGCTGACCCTGCCGCCCGCTTTCCACACCCGCGAACTGAGCGTGGCAGCCTCCAGCGACGGCGAGGACTATGGGGCCTATGCCCGCTGGCTCTGGCAAAACGCCGATCCCATGCTGGAACGGCTCTTCACGGAAACTACCAAGCCCGACGACTTGCCTGCCACCTTCGCCCGGCTGCGGGAGTGGCCGCGTCCGGTGTCCGTGGTGGTGGACTGGACCGCGTAAACGCCCAGGCACTCAGTTCAGCTTGAACGCCGCCGCATCCTCCGGGGGCACGCTAAGGTGCAAGAAGCCCTTGCTGACGCGAATTTTGGCGTTCTGCCCGGCAAACAGCGTCTGGATCACGGGCAGGTCCCCGCTGCTCAGGCCCAGGCTGCTCAGCCTGACCGAGTAGCTCTGCCGCGCCTTGCTGCCGTGCCAGACGGCCAGAACCCGTTGCCCCTCCTGCTCGCGGGTGAACAGCAGCAATCGGTCTGCCAGGCTGGGCGGCGTTTTTAAGAGCGTCAGGGTGCCCCGGCTCAGGGCCGGACTGGCCTGACGGACCGATATAGCGTTGCGGGCCACCTCGAACACGCCTTTTTCCTGGGGCGTCCATTTGTCCTCAAAACGCATGTCCCGCCGGTTGTCGGGGTCCGCGCCGCCGCGCATGGCGATCTCGGTGCCCTGCCAGATCACGGGCACGCCGCGCAGGGTCATCAGGGCACGCAGCCCGTATTTGGTGCGGGCCTGCCCCACATCCTCGAACAGCGAACCCTGCGCGAAACGCGGCACGTCGTGGTTGTCCAGAAACAGCGCCACCTCGCCGGGGCGGGTCAGCTCCTTCTGGCGCGACAGCACGGCGGCCACCGCGTCAAGCCCCTGTCCGGCCATGATGCTGCCCTTCATAGCGGCCTGGAGGCTGAACAGAAACAGACTGTCGAAGCCCCGGCGCTGCCAGTCGGCCACCGTGCCCGTGTCGGCGTTGTACCACTCGCCCAGCGTCCAGATTCCAGCGGCGCGGTCATCCGCCAGCAGATCGCCCAGAAACGGCCCGTCCACATTCTTGATGGCGTCGTAGCGGAACGCAGAGACACCCTGATCGCGCCAGAACCCGGCGTTGCCCAGCAGCAGATCTCGCACCTGTGGGCTGCTCTGGTTCAGGTCCGGCAGCCCCGCCAGCGGGCAGTCGGCGTCCTTGTCGCGCGAGGCGTCACACGCGGCCTGGCTGTTAAACCACGCCGGATGTTCCGCCACGGCGGGGGCCAGATAGCCGTAGTGGTTGATGACCTGATCGAGGACCACCCGCATCCCGCCCGTCTGCGTCGCACCGATAAACGCCGAGAAGTCGGCCAGCGTTCCGAAATGCGGGTCCACCTTGCGGAAATCGGCAGGCCAGTAGCCGTGGTACGGCGCGGTGTCAAAGGAATTGAGCTTCTGCTGCTGATAAATGGGCGTCAGCCAGACGGCGGTGGCCCCCAGCTTCTGGATGTACGGCAGCTTCGCGGTCAGACCCGCCAGATCGCCGCCGTGCCACGCCCGCAGGTCACCCTTGTTGACGCCCGCGTTGTTGGCCGCGTTGCCGTCGAAGAAGCGGTCCGGCATGACCTGATAGACCACCTGCCCCTCGAAGGACGACAGCGGCATCCCGCCCTGAGCCGACGCGTCTGCCAGCCCGAGAAGAAGGCCGAGGAGAACAGTTTTTCGCATGCAGCATCTTAGCCCCGCGTGGCTGCCGTGTGGGAAAGACAAAACGGGCGCGTTGGGGGAGGTATCCCCCCCACCACGCGCCCTGTTTTAGATGCAGCGCCTCAGCGTGTGCGCTCGCCGTCCACCAGACGCCAGATGCCGCAGGGGTTGGCATCCTGCAATTCGGGGGGCAGGGCGCGGTCCGGGAAGTCCTGATACGCGCGCAGCCGGGCAAAGCGCTCAATGGCGAGGCTGCCCACGCTGGTGCTGCGCCCGCCGTCGCTGGTGGCCGGGAACGGCCCGCCGTGGACTATCGCGTCGCCCACCTCCACCCCAGTCGGGAAACCGTTCAGCACCAGTCGCCCGGCCCGCTGGCCCATGACGTGCAGCAGGTCCGCGAGGCCGTCCAGCTCGGCGTCGGTGGCATGCAGGGTGGCGGTCAACTGGCCTTCCAGCCCGGCCAGAATGGGCGTAACCTCTTCCAGACGGTCATAGCGCACCGCCACGCTGAGGGGGCCGAAGACCTCGTCGGCCAGATCGGAAGTGAATTTAGCGATGGGCACGCTGAGAAGCTGGGGCTGTGCGCCGCTCTCCGGGGCCGAAGCCTGGGTCAGAGGCTGCACGCCCGCCGCCTTCAGATGCCCCGCCGCCCCCTTCTGGAAAGCGTTCAGGATGCCGCCCGTGAGGAGGGTACAGGCCGGAGTCGCGTCCAGCTTGGCGGCCACGTCGTTTAGGAAGGCGTCGCCCGCCTCGCCCACGGGCACGAACAGCAGGCCCGGCTGGGTGCAGAGCTGGCCCCCGGAGCCGCTGATGCTGGCGGCCAGCCCTTTCGCCAGTGCCGCGCCGTTCGCTTCCAGCGCCGCTGCCGTGAACACGCTGGGATTGACACTGCTCATCTCGGCGTAGACGGGAATCGGAACTTTACGGGCCTGGGCCACCGCCACCAGTGCCAGCCCACCCGCGCGCGAGCCGGTGAAGCCGACGGCGTGGATGTTGGGATGCCCCACCAGTTGCACGCCCAGCTCGTAGCTGTCCTCGTAGACGATGCCGAAGACGCCTGCGGGCAGACCCACCTGCGCCGCCGCCTCGCTGATCGCTTCTGCCGCCAGCTTGGAAGTCGCTGGATGCGCCGGATGCGCCTTGACCACCACGGGGCAGCCCGCCGCCAGAGCGGAAGCGGTATCGCCCCCCGCCACGCTGAAGGCCAGCGGAAAGTTGCTGGCCCCGAACACCGCCACCGGCCCCAGCGGAACGCGCACGCTGCGGACATCGGGTTTGGAGGGCTTGCGGGCCGGGTCACCGTGGTCAATGCGGGCGTCCACCCACGAGCCGTCCGCCGCCACCCGCGCGAACAGGCGCAACTGATTGGCGGTGCGGCCCACCTCACCGCGCAGACGGGGTTCGGGCAGCCCAGCCTCCGCCATCGCAGCTTCCACGAAGGCGTCGGCCCGCGCTTCAATTCCAGCGGCGGCAGCGTTCAGGAAGTCGGCGCGCTGCTGCGGAGAACTGGCGGCAAACCCGCGCGCCGCGTCCTTCGCTGCCGCCACCAGCGTTTCCAGTTGCTGCGGTGTGGTGACCTCAAACGCTGGAGCCAGAGGCTGCCCCGTCGCCGGATTCGTCGCCTGAAAGGTGCGGGCGGTCATACGCCCATTCCCGCAGGAACGCGCCCGGAGGCGGCCTCAATGACGGCGCGGGCCTCGGCTTTCTCGGCGTCGGTCAGCTCCAGGCGCGGGGCGCGGACGCGGGCGCTGCCATGCCCGGTTTCTTCCTGCACGAATTTAATGAGTTGCACGAACTTGTTGACCACGTCCAGCCTCAGCAGCGGCAAAAACCAGCGGTACAGTTCGGCAGCCTCTTTCGTCTTGCCGTCGCGCGCCAGTTCAAACAGGCGCACGCTCTCGGCGGGATAGGCGTTGATCAGGCCCGCGATCCAGCCGGTTGCCCCTGCCGCCACGCCCTCCACGATGGCGTCGTCCAGACCCACCAGAATGTCCACCGATTCGGGCAGCACGGCGCGCAGGGCGGTCACGCGGCGCACGTCTCCGCTGGATTCCTTGACGCCGCGCAGGTTGGCGTGTTCCCCGGCCAGTTCGGCAATCTGCGGGGCCAGGAAATCGGTGCGGTACGCGCCGGGGTTGTTGTAGAGGATCACGGGCAACTCGGTGGCCGCCACCAGGGCCGCCATGTGCGCCTTCATCTCGCGCCAGTCGCTGGTGTAGACGTAGGGCGGCAGGGCCATCAGGCCGCCGCAGCCCACGTCACGCGCCGCCTGGGCCAGCCGCACCCCGCCCGCCGTGCTGAGGCTGGCAATGCCGGGAATGACAGGCTTGCCGTCCAGCGCGTCCACCAGCGTTTCCAGCACGGCCATTTTCTCGTCCATTTCCAGCGTGTTGGTCTCGCCCAGCGAACCCAGCGGAATCATGCCGTCGCACCCGGCGGCCATCATCCAGCGGGCATGTTCGCGCAGAAAGCCGTGATCCACGCTGCCATCGGTATTGAAGGGGGTGGTGATGGCGGGGAAAACGCCGCGAAAAGGGTGGGAGGAAGAAAAGGTCATGGGTGGCTCCTTTGGGTGAGAGGGCTGAAGGTCTAAGAGTCTAGAGGTCTGAGGGTCCAAGGGTTTTTTATCGGCGTTTAAGGTGGTCCCAGCACAGTCGGTTGCGCCAGCAGTTGTGACAGCGGCAAAGGCGCGAGCGGGGCGCGCACACCAGTAAAACGCCAGCCATACAGCGTTTCGGTAGTGGGACCACACACCCGGCCCTGGCACGCGCCCATGCCGCAGCGGGTCTGGAGCTTGGCGGCGGTCCAGTTCGTGAAGCCCTGCAACTGACCGTGGCGAACGTCCTCGCAGCGGCAGACGATGGTTGCGGGCGAGGGCGTGGGAAGGCGGTCCGGGCGAAGCGCGAACGAGCGTTCCAGCACGCTCTGAAACTGCCGCTGAATCTCGGCGCGGCGGGGGGCATCGCGCAAACGCTCAATCTGACCGCTGGCGGCGCACCCGGCCACGAAGCCTTCCAGCAAAGCACCGTCCACGCCGCCAATGCCGCAGACTTCCCCGGCAGCGTAGATTCCCGAAACGCTCGTCGCCTGCCAGACATTGACCTCAACCGCGCCCTGAGCATCAAGAGAGCAGCCCAGCAGCGCGGCCACGCGGGTTTCCGGCATCAGGCCGAAGCCCACGGCCAGATAGTCGCAAGCCAGCGTAACTTCACGCCGTCCGCGCCGCAGGGTGACACTCTGGAGCTGGTCCTGCCCGCTGGCCCGCACCACGGCGCAGTCGGCCCAGTACGGCACGCCTCGCAATCCGGCGGCGAGTTCCAGCGCCTCAGTCGCCTTGCCGGGAAGCCGAGCCGCCGCCACGCCGAACGCGGCCACGCCCGGCAAACCCGCCTGCTCCGCCACCGCCAGCACCCGCGCGCCTTTCTGCCGCAAACCCGCCGCCACCGCCAGCAGCAATGGCCCGGACCCGGCCACCACCACGCGTTTGCCGCGCACGTCCAATCCGCCCTTGCTCATGGCCTGCAAGCCGCCCGCGCCGACAACTCCGGGCAGCGTCCAGCCGTCAAAAGGAAGAAACCGTTCAGTGGCTCCGGTGGCAAGGATGACGCGGGCAGCGTGAATGTGGGTCAGACCTGCTGAAGAGGTGACGGTCAGAATGTGGGACTTTCCGGCCTCAGCCGCAACAACCTCCGCGCCGCTCAGCACGGTGATTCCAGGGTGAGAGGCCACATCTCGCAGCAAGTCGCCCGCCGCGCCGCGCTGACCTGCCGCCGCACCGCGCCAGATTTGCCCGCCCGGCGTGGGCTGGGCGTCCAGCAGCAGCACCCGCAAACCGCCCTGAGCAGCCGTCAGCGCGGCCATCAGTCCGGCGGGGCCAGCGCCGACGACGATAGCGTCCCACTCAGGATTCACGATTCACCTCCATCAAACGCCGCACATTCTGACCGTCACGCACGGGGGTCAGGCAGGTTCGCACTGTCTGACTGTCCACCACCGCGCGGCATTCGGAGCAACTGCCCATGCCGCACAGCGCACCGCGCGCCTCGCCGCTCAGGCTGCGGCGCAGCGGTGACAGTCCGGCGTTTTGCAGGGCCGCCAGCACGGTGGTCCCAGCCGGAACCGTGACCCGCACGCCTTCCAGCGTCAGCACAGCCAGCGTCTGCTCAGGCATGGGCTACTTCCGGCAGGCGGTCAAAGCGGGCGGGGGTGAAGTCGTGTTTCAGCAATTCGGACGGCGTTCCGAACACCTGCGCCGCCAGCAGTTCCGCCGTCCCCAGCGCCGTGGTGATGCCTAGCCCCTCATGCCCGGTGGCAAGGAAAACGCCGTCCAGATGCGGATGCGGCCCAACCAGCGGCAGGTGATCCGGGGAGGCACAACGCTGCCCGGTCCAAATTCTCAGAGCGGAGATGTTTTCCAGAGCGGGCAGAAACTCGGCGGCGCGGCGCAGCATTCGCCGCAGCAGGGGCCAGTCTATTTCGCGGTCCGGCTGTTCAAACTGGCGGCTGGAACCGATCAGCAGTTGCCCGGTGGGGCGCGGCTGGACATTGAAGGCCACGCTGTCCTCGTCGTTTCCGTGGGCACTTTTCAGGTAGCCCAGTTCCACCAGTTGATGGTGGACATGCACAGGGCCGCGTTCGGTGATCAGCAGGTGGCCCTTGCGCTGACGCAGCGGCAAGCCGGGCAAGAGCGACACTGCCCCGATGCCGTTTGCCACCATCACGACATCGGCCCGTAGCATTTCGCCACTTTCCAGCCGCACGCCGCCGTCTATCAGCTCCGATACTGCCTCGCGCCGCACGGTGGCCCCCGCACGCTCCAGCAGAAACTGGGCCACCGCCGGGGCGTACACGACGCTGTCGCCGGGAACACGCAAGGCTCCGGCCAGTCCGGGGCGCAGGTTCGGTTCGGCGCGGGCCAGTTCAGCAGCGTCCAGCAGGGTGGCCTCGCGGCCCGCCGCCAGATACGCCTGACGTTTGGGTTCCACCGCCGCCAGTTCCTCCTCGTCACTTGCCACCCACAGCGTGCCGCAGCCGTGGTAATCAGCCTGCTTAGGTAACGCCGGGGCCAGCGCCTCCCACAGTTCCAGGCTGCGGGCGGTCAGGGCCAGTTGCGCGGGGCTGTCGTCCATGACCACCAGATGGCCCATGCCCGCCGCCGTCGCGCCGCCCCCCACTGGTCCCGGCTCCAGCACCGTCACCCGCGCGCCGCGCTGCGCCAGAGCGTCCGCACAGGCCGCGCCCACCAGACCGCCGCCGATCACGATGGCGTTCACCCCGCGTCCACGCCGATGCCCCAGGCAAAGGGATCGCCACTTTGCACGATCAGTTCGCCCTGCATGGTGATGAACGCCTGCCCGGTGATCACAGGATGCACCTGCCCGTCCCGCAAGGAATACTGCCCTTCAAACACGCTGCCGATCACACTTTCCTGCCGCCAGACCTGCCCCGGCTGCAACTGGCCGTCCGCCGCCAGACAGGCCAGTTTGGCGCTGGTTCCGGTGCCGCAGGGGCTGCGGTCATACGCGCCGCCCGGACACATCACAAAGTTACGGTTGACGCCATTCGCATGACTGAACAGTTCAATGTGGTCAATTTCCGCGCCGCCTGCACCAGTGATGCCCGCCTCTTCCAATGCGCGGCGGATTCGCAAGGTTTCGTCGCTCAGCTCTGAAACATCGTCCAACTTGAGAACCCGCTCCCCCACATCCACCAGGAAAAACCAGTTGCCGCCCCAGGCCACATCGCCGCGCACCTCTCCCAGCCCAGGCACCGTCACGCGGACATCTTTGAGATGACGGGAAGCGGGCACGTTCGCCACGCTGACGCGGCCATCGTCGTGCAATGTCGCCGTAACCACGCCCACAGGGGTATCGATGCGGTGATCGCCGGGGCCGATGCGCCCCAGGTAGGCCAGGGTGGACACCAGCCCCATCGTGCCGTGGCCGCACATGCCCAGCGGCCCGGCGTTGTTGAAGTAGATGACGCCTGCCACACAGTCCGGCGCTTTCGGCGGCAGCAGCAAGGCACTGACCAGCACGTCGTTGCCGCGCGGCTCCAGATTAACCAGCGTGCGCCAGCGGTCAAAATCGTTCTTCAATGCTTCCCGCTGCTGCGCCAGCGTTTCACCCGGCAATTCGGGAAAGCCGTCCAGCACCACGCGCGTCGGCTCGCCCGCCGAGTGGGAATCCACAAAGGAGAGGCGGTGCGTGACCCTGGGGGTGGGCGGGGCAGCGGGGGACATGCCTCACGTTACGCCAGATCGGGGCAGATTGTCTTGGACATCCTGGGCAAAAGACCTGCCGAATCCTGCACAATGGGCCGTGTCTCCCCTATCGCTACACCCCACAGTCCAGGATCCGGTTCGGAACATACCAGAGGTCATTCGGCGGCTGGGTCTGGCCGCCATGCTGGACGTGCTGGACTATCTGCCGGACACCGTGGCCTTCGTGAAAGATGCACAGGGGCGTTACCTGTACGCCAACCGCACGCTGCTGGAGCGGCTGGGGCGTTCGAGTGTGGCGGGCTTGCAGGCCAGCGAGGTCTTTCCGCCGACGCTGGGGGCCGCCTACACCCGGCAGGACGCGGCGGTGCTGGCGGGCAAGAACCTGACCGAGCATCTGGAACTGCACCTGTATTCCGGCGGCGCGGCGGGCTGGTGCCTGACCACCAAACGGCGGCTGGGTCAGGGAGTGGCCCCCGCCGGGCTGCTGGGCCTGTCGCGTGACCTGCACCTGCCCCGCCAGCAGAACTCTGCCTCCAACACCACTGGGCTGGCCGCCGCCACCGCCCGGATAGAAACCGAGTACGCCGCGCCCCCCACCGTGCCGGAACTGGCCCGCAGCGCCCGCCTGAGCGTGACCACCTTTGAACGGCAGATCCGGCGCGTGTACGGCCTGACCCCCACGCAACTGCTGACCCGCACGCGCATCGAGGCCGCCACCCGCCTGCTGTCCCAGACCGAACTCTCGGTGGCGCAGATCGCCGTGGACTGCGGGTATTTTGACCACAGCGCCTTTGCCCGCGCCTTCAAAGGGGCGGTGGGATTGACGCCCAGCGGGTACCGGGCCTTTGCCGGGGGTGAGGCAGCGAAGCGGTGAGAGCCGTGTCAGACGCCGGTTCCTAAACTCTGGAATCATGATCATCAAAGAGCTGGAAGCGCAGACCCAAACTGATCCGCTGCGCCGCGCCGGGTACGAGGCCGAGCGGCAGATGGCCCACTACCTGAAACGGGCTTTTGGCGAGAAACCGGAGATCAAGCTTCTACATAACCTACGAATAGAACGGCAGGGCGAGGTGGCGCAGATTGATCATCTGGTCTTGCACAGACACGGAATCATCGTCATCGAGAGCAAGTCGGTCACTGGGCAGGTCAGCGTCAACGAGCGCGGCGACTGGGCGCGGCATTGGAAGGGGAACGCGCGCGGCATGGCGTCGCCCGTCCTCCAGGGACAACGGCAGGGCGAACTGCTGCACAGATTGCTGGACGATCACGATGAGCAGTTGCTGGGCAAACTACTTCTAGGCAAGCTCCAGAAAAGATTTGGGACCATGCACATCGACATTCTGGTGGCCGTATCGGATAGCGGAATCATCCAGGGCGGCAAATACGTCCCCACAGAGGTTCTCAAGGCGGATCAGGTGCCGGACAGGGTGACCGAACTGACCCAGCATTACCGCAAGGCCAACGGCGTGTTCTCGCTGAACTTCAAAGATGCGGGCTACGAGGCCACCCCCGCCGAACTGAGCGGTATCGCAGCCTTCCTGAATGCCCGTCATCAACCGCTGGGCAGAATAGAGGCAGTTCCAATGACCTCCCAGAAGACAGTCTCCGCCCCCAGACCATCGGCATCCAGAGGACTGACCGGCGTGGTCTCCCCTCCTCACAGCCTGCCCGTGGCCGCGCCTGCCCAGACTGAATCAGCACAGATTCCCAACTGCCGCCAGTGCCAGTCCAGTAAATTATCCATCCAGTACGGCAAATACGGCTATTACCTCAAATGTGCCGCCTGCGATGCCAACACCCCGGCCAAACCCATCTGCCCCACCTGCCAGCAGCCTGCCCGCCTGAGCAAGAGCGGTCCGCAGTTCACGGCCTCTTGTGCGGGCGGGCACCAGTGGCGCTACTGGACGAACGGCTGATTACCCTTCTTTCAGGGACGCGTGACGCTCCGGCTGCGCGGCGCTGCGGGCCGCCGCCTGCCTGCGCCGCACGAACCACACGGCGGCGGCGATCAGCAGCGCTGCCAGGATGATCTTGGAGGCCGGGGCCATGTACTCGCCCACCTTCTCGTAGTGGTCTCCCAGCAGGTAGCCCGCGCCGGTCAGCAGCGTGGCCCACAGCGCCGAGCCGATGGCGCTGTACAGCACGAAGGTCCGCAGCGGCATCTCGCTCATGCCCGCCGGGAGGCTCAGCAAGCTGCGGACGCCGGGGACCATACGCCCGAACAGCACCGCCTTCGGGCCGTGCCTGTCGAACCACGCGTCGGCCTTGCGGACATCTTTGCCGCGCAGGCCCAGCCATCTGCCGTGCTGGTCGGCCCAAGCCACCAGCCGTTCCTCACTGAAGACCCGCCCGATGTAGTACAGCGGCAGGGTGCCCAGGACGCTGCCCAGCGTTCCTGCCAGCACCACGCCCACCAAGCTGAGGTCCCCGCGCGAGGCCGCGAAGCCCGCCGAGGGCAGGATCAGCTCGCTGGGAATCGGCGGAAACACGTTCTCCAGCACCATCAGCAGCACGATGCCCAGGTAGCCCAGGCTGTCCATCAAATTCTGAATCCAGTCGACCATCAGAGGGTTACCCTACTGACCAGAAGTCAACGGAACGTCAATCAAAAGTTGGGGTGCGCGGAAAAGGGCGTATGGACGCCAGAAAACGCTGTCCCTTAACTTTTGCTTAGGCTCTGAAGCCTGGAGTCTGGCCCTCAGATATGGGCGGGCAGCTTTTCCAGGTACTTGAAAGGCAGGCTCAGCGCGCTCTCGCCCTGCCGGAAGGCGGCCAGATAACCGCTGACGGTGCCGCCCGAGCGTTCGACGATGCGGGCCAGCGTCTGCGCGGTGCCGCCGCTGGAAATCACGTCCTGCACGATGGCCACCCGTTTGCCCTTCAGGCGGGCGGCGTGGGGGCTGTCCAGCCAGAAGGTCTCGGCCACGCCCAGGGTCATGCTAGGGGCGTCCTGAATGATGGGGTCCTGCATGTACGGGCGGCGCTTTTTACGGACGCACTCGTAGGGCAGGCCGCTCAGGTGGCTCAGCTCGTGGGCCAGCGGCAGGGCGTTGGTCACCACGGTGAGCAGCACCTCGGTGCCAGGGGGGATCATGACCACCATCTCTGTGGCCACCGCCTTGGTAAATTCGCTGTCGCCGATAAATTCCACCAGCGGCACGCGGCCCATGCTGCCCGCCCGCGCGCTGGGCAGGGTGCGGCTCACGCCGCCGATCTCCACCGTGATGTCCTGTCTGGCCTGGGTCATGGCTCCAGCTTAGCCCGCCGGCCCCCGCCCGTCACTCGGATGGAAACAGTGGCAGGTGGCCCAGCGCCGTCACTTCCGCACGCTCCTCGCCCTCGGTGAAGACGGCCAGCACGGCGGCCACCTCGCCGCCCACCTCGTCGATGATCTGGCGCAGCGAGTGCAGGGTGCCGCCGCTGGAGACCACGTCGTCCACGATGGCCACCTTGCGGCCCCGGACCTTGGGCACGTCGAAGCCGTCCAGCACCAGCAGTTGCGGAATGCCGGTGGTGATGCTGACCACCTCGCGCGCCACCGGGTCCACCATGTAGGGCTTCTGGGTCTTGCGGATCACGATGTAGGGCTTGCCCGTCTCGCGGCTGATGACGTGCGCCAGCGACAGGGCCTTGACCTCTGGCGTGACCAGCACGTCGATGTCTGCGGGCAGCAGTTTCGCCAGTTCGATTCCGGCAGCTTCCGTGACCTCGGTGTCGCCCAGCATGTTGAACAGGGCCACGTTGACGCCGGGAGCGACCTCCACGATGGGCAGTTCACGGGTCACGTCCCCGACCTGTACGGTGTGCGTTTTCACGGCTCAGAGTGTAGTGCCCCGGCCTGCCCGGTGGGCCGGGCCGAACCTGATGAGACAACCGAAACCGTTCTTACTCAGCACTGCATCCTGAATTGCTATCCTGCATGGACCGCTCCTCTGGCTGTCCTGGCTGTCCTGGCTGTCCTGGCTGTGACCGTGTAAGGCGTGGCCCTCCACTCCCCTCCCGAAGTCCTGTCACACGCCCATCTCCATGATCCCGGCCCGGTTGACACCCCCACAGCGCAACAGGAGATTTCCCATGCCTTTCGACAAAGGCCAGCCCGGAGCGCCTGAATCCACGCCGTCAGAAGCCACGACGTCAGAAGCCACGCCCGCCACCCTCAGAACGCAGGCCGAGGGGCGGGTGGCCGATTATTTCGCCAACCGCACGCCCCCGCCGGACCCGGAAACGCTGAGCCGCGACTTTCAGCTTCAGCAGCACGAGTTGCAGGTCCATCAGATCGAGCTGTCCCTGCAAATGGAGGAGTTGCAGCGCAGCAATGCTGAGCTAGGGCGGATGCGCGACACCTACCGCGATCTGT
Organism: Deinococcus marmoris DSM 12784; assembly: GCF_000701405.1. Lineage (GTDB taxonomy): Bacteria > Deinococcota > Deinococci > Deinococcales > Deinococcaceae > Deinococcus > Deinococcus marmoris. The sequence continues at coordinate 52,988 of NZ_JNIV01000005.1, read as the reverse complement.
ACGACCTGACCCCGGTGGGCTATTTCACCCTCAGCAAGGACGGGCGGATTCTGGAGGTCAACCGCGCCGGATGCCAGCTTATGGGGGCCGAGCGCGGCAAGCTGATCCGCCAGCGCTTCTCGGGATACCTGACCGAAGACAGCGGCGTGCCCTTCGCCCTGCTGCTACGCCGGGCTTTCGCTGGCGGTCAATCCGGCGGCCAACCCGGCACTCAGGCCAGCGCTCAGACCGTCCGCGCCGAGTTGACGCTGGCGCTGCCCGGCGGCGGGGAAACCCACATTCAGCTCGACGCGCAGGCCGAGGCAGGCAGCCATCCCCCGTACCTGCGCGCCGCCGTGACCGACATCTCGGCCCTCAAGCGGGCGCAGCAGGACGTGATCATGCTGAATGCAACCCTGGAACAACGCGTCCAGGACCGTACTGCCCGCATCCGTGAGCTGAGCGATGAGCTTGAAACCTTCGTGCAGGCCGTGACGCACAATCTCCAGACCCCGCTGCGGCAGTTCACCGCCCTGGCCGAGTTGCTGCGCCGCCGACTGCCAGACGGCGAGCATCTGCCCCAGCAGGACCATGCTTTGCAGGGCGACGATTCACAAACCTGGCATTACGTTCGGCAGATGCTGGGCAGCGTGGACCGCCTGAACGTACTGGTGAGTGCCCTGGCCGACTATTTCCGCACCGGACAGCAGAGTTCCATCAGCATGAGCGTGAGCCTGGAGCGCGTGCTGGAAGACGTCGAACGGGACCTGCGCCCCCAGCTCCAGGGCCGCGAGGTGGTGTGGCACAAAGACCCGCTGCCCACCGTGACCGGCGATCCCCAGAACCTCAAGGACATCTTTACCGCCCTGCTGGACAATGCCCTGAAATTCAGTGCAGGCCAGGAGAAGAGCGAGATCAGCATTCTGGTCCGTGAGAACGGCAGCGAGTACCTGATCGGCGTGCGCGACAACGGCGTGGGCTTTAGCGCGGCGCAGCAGGGCCGCCTGTTCGGCGTCTTTCAGCGCCTGCACAGCGAGCGCGACTTTTCGGGCCTGGGCATCGGTCTGGCCCGCGTGCGCCGCGCCGCCCTGCGCCAGGGAGGCCGGGTCTGGGCCGAGGGCCAGGAAGGCCAGGGCAGTTGCTTCTGGGTGGCGCTGCCCAGGGACGGACTGCCCGCGCCCTGAGCAGACGGCGGGCGAAGAAGGACGAGGCAAATCCTGAATTGGGGTTGTCTCGTTCAGTCTGTTCTGGGGCCAGGGAGCAGGAGTCTCTCGACTTGATTCAGCCCCCCCTGACCACGGGCCTCGCAGTGCCTACCCGCCGAAGTCCTCGCCCTCTGTGGCGGCGCGGTGCAGCACTTCGGTCACGTCCTCCATCTTGAACAGCGTCAGGGCGTACTGGCCGTCGTGACCGGAGACCGGGTTGGCCTCGGTCTTCATCCTGCGCGCGCCGTGCTGCGGCACGTTCAGATCGATCACGAAGTTGCTCAGGGGCTGCCCGCTGGCGATGACCTCGCCCAGGCGGGCGCGCAGTTCGGGCTGATCGAAGACGCCGTGGGCCAGCGCGTACAGGTCCGCCCCGTTCACCTGCTGGGCACCCATCTGGAGCAGATGGTGCAGGGCGCGGTTGGCCGACACCACCCGTGCGCCCGCGTCCAGCACCAGCAGCGGGTCCTGCATGCTGTTCAGCACGCCCTCGGCGTAGGCCAGCGCGTCCCGCATCTGCCGCTCCATGCCCTTGATCACGTCCACGTTGGTAAAGGCCACCACCACTCCGTCGATGAAGTTGTCAGCGGTGCGGTACGGGCTGATCCTCATCAGATACCACTGGCCGCCGTGGGTCTGCACCTGAATCTCCAGCGTTTCCAGCGTTTCCAGCACCCGGCTGATGTCACGGGTCAGGTTTTCGTAACGCAGATTGGCGCTGATGTCGGTGATGGGACGCCCCAGGTCCACCGTCATCAGGTTGATCACCCGCGTGATGCGCGGCGTGAAGCGCTTGATGGTCAGGTCGTTGCCCAGAAACACGGTGGCGATGCCCGCGCTGTCCAGCAGGTTTTTCATGTCGTTGTTGGCCTGCGCCAGCTCGTAGATCACGCGCTGGTGTTCGGCGTTGATGGTGATCAGTTCCTCGTTCAGCGACTGCAACTCTTCTTTAGAGGTGGTCAGTTCCTCATTGCTGCTCTGCAATTCCTCGTTGCTGGTCTGGAGTTCCTCGTTGGTACTCCTGAGTTCCTCGACGGACACCGCCATGTCCTCGATGTTGGCCTGCAAACTCTCGCGGCTGCGCTGGAGTTCGCGCTCCATCAGGCGCACCTGATCGGTCCTCTCGGGCGGCGGTCCCTCGCTCTCGCCGCCGTGTTCGCGGAACAGCACCAGCAGGTGCGGCTGCGCTCCTGGCAACGGGCGCACGATCAGGTCGATCACCCGCGTCCGGGGGCCAGTCTCCACCCGCAGGTTCGGGCGCACCACCTCGCCGCCCTCGGTCAGCGCCTGCTGCACGGCGGCGGGCAACTCGTAGCGCAGACCGTCGCGCACCATCTCGAAGGCGTTGGTCAGGGTCTTGCCCAGCGGCAGTTCCAGATAATGCCCGGTGGGGCCGTTGACCAGCAGAATCTCGCCGTCCGGGTTGATCACCACCGACGGCGGCGCGTAGTGCGCCAGCAGCGTGGTCTGCGCCTGCTGCATCAGCGCGCCCGGATGGGAAGACTGCTGGGCCGGAAGACGGCTCCAGCCCGTTTCCCGGCGCAGACCGGCCCCGGCCCCGGCCACCGAATGCTCCAGCGTCAGCGGGGCGGGCGGGCCGTCACCGCGCGCGTAGATTTTCCAGCGGGCGTCCAGCGCGTGAAAGGCGTCGCGCTCGGTTCCGGCAGTTTCACTGGCCCCCAGGAACAGCAACCCGCCGGGCCGCAGGGCGTACTGGAACACCGACATGATCTGGGCCTGCAACTCGGCGCTCAGGTAGATCAGCATGTTCCGGCAGCACAGCAGGTCCAGCCGGGTAAACGGCGGATCGCCGTAGGTGTTGTGCTGGGCAAAGACCACCATGTTGCGAATCTCCGGGCGCACCTGATAGCCGCCCTCGTGAAGCTGGAAATAGCGTTCCAGCCGGGCCGGGGACACCACGTAGGAGATGTCGCGCGGGTACAGGCCGTAGCGCGCCCGGTCCAGCGCCTCCTTGTCGATGTCGGTGGCAAAGAGCTGCACCTTGAAGGCCCGCTCACCCGCCAGTTCCTCGCCCAGTTCGTGCAGCACCATCGCCACCGAGTAGGCTTCCTCGCCGGTAGAGCAGCCCGCCACCCACACCCGCATGTTTTCCAGGTCCTGCTTGTGAGTCAGGATGGTGCGCCGCAGTTGCGCCTTCAGCTCATCGAAGGCGTCCACGTCCCGGAAGAAACTGGTCACGTTGATGGTGAAATCGCTGAACAGCCCGTCCACCTCGTCCTTGCTGTCCTGCAAGAGGCGCAGGTAATCCGAGATGTCCTCGGTGCGGTGCGCCTTCATGCGGCGGTCGATGCGCCGGACCAGCGTGCTGCGCTTGTAGCGCGTGAAATCATGCCCGGTCCGCACCCGCACCAGTCGCAGAATCTTTTGCAGCGGGGCGCTGGGCCGCCCGTCCTCGTCCATGAAGTCCTGCGCGTGCAGGCTGCGGCTGCGGGTCACGAAACTGTACAGGCGCGGCGCGAGGTCCTCGGCAGGCAGCACGTCATTGGCCAGCCCCGTGGCCGCCGCGCTGCGGGGCATCGACGGGTACTCGGCAGAGGCCGGGTCCTGCACCAGCGCCAGCCCAAAGCTCTCCTTGATGGCCTGGATGCCGCGCGTGCCGTCGCTGCCCATGCCCGACAGGATCACGCCCACCGCGTTCTCGCCCTGATCACGCGCCAGCGACTCGAAGAAGCTGTCGATCACGCGGCCCTGCGCCAGTTCCAGGTCCTCCAGCAGCAGAGTGCCGTTCATGATCGACAGGCTGTGGCCCGGCGGAATCACGTAGACATGGTCCGGCTGCACGCGCACGCCGTCGCCCACCTGCGCCACCGGCATACTGGTGCAGCGTTGCAGGATCTCGGGCATCAGGCCCCGGTGGCGGGGGTCCAGATGCGGCACCACCACAAAGGCCATGCCGCTGTCCACCGGCAGGCTCAGGAAAAAGCGCTCGTAGCCGTCCAGCGCCCCGGCAGACCCACCGATGCCCACCACCACCAGCGGGCGACCCTGCGGCGCAGCACCTTGCAACAGCGCCCCCAACTGGCGGCTGGCAGGCTGGGCGGAAGGCTGATTTTCGGTGGCCTGCCCGGCACTCTGTTGATTGGCGCTCTGTTGATCGGCGGTCTGTTCATCGTCGGTCTGTGCTTCAGTACTCTGGGAATCGTCCATCACAGGGGTTCTCCGCATACGGAAGGAGGAAGGGAGCAAGGAAGGTGGACCCGGCATGCAGCGGGCAGACCACCTGTCCAGACGAGTCTAGCGCCCTCTGCCTGCCGCACACCGTGCGTCTGGACGGAAACCCCAGGGCTGCTACTCCAGGGCTGCTGGAGGTGGGCATCATCAGCGGGGCGAGGCGGCAATCACCACCCACAAGCTGCCCGCCGCCCGCAGGACCACGAGCGCGAGTCACCGATGAGCCGCCGTCCCAGGGGCGAGGAAACGGCACAGCTTAAGAATTGATCTGGGTTGGGCCTCCGGGGCAGACGACGGCGCAGCGCCCGCCGCAGCTCAGGAGATTGTGCAGCGGGCCAGGGCGACTGTGCAGCGTGCGGGTCCCTGCTGCCCCCGCGCCCACCCAGGCCCATAGGCCTACCCATCTAGTCCACACACCAATAGTTGACTTGTTTTATCATCAATAAAGGTTTACCTTTCTGGTCGATGATTGCCCTCGCCCCTGCCGCCCCTGCCCAAACGGACCTGAGCGCCCTGAAGTTCAACCAGTACGCGGTGATCGGCGTGACGCTGCTAACCCTGATTTCCGGCCTGAGCGCCCTGACGCTGCTGCTGGGCGCGGCCATGTTGCTGGGGGCCGTGCGCCCGGACCTCTCGCCGCTGCGGGCGGCCTACCGAATGTTCGGGCGGCGGCTGGGTTTACAACCCGAAGTCGTCGATGAAGACCCCCGCGCCCACCACTTCGCGCAGGGCGTGGGCGGCGTGTTTCTGCTGGCCTCTGCCCTGGCCATGCTGGCCGGGTGGCCGCTGCTGGGCCTGGGCCTGGGCGTGATGGTCATCGCCCTGGCAGGGCTGAACCTGAGCCAGAAGATCTGTGTGGGCTGCCTGATGTATTTCCAGTACCGCCGCCTGCGCTACGCCGTCCTCAGCCGCTGAATCCCCAATCTTCTCTACCCACCGAGGTCTCCCCATGTCCGACATCGAAACCCTGAAAAAAGAGCTGCCGCCCTTCCAGATCTTCGACCTGATCCCGCAGTACGCCGCCGCCGGAGCGATTGACCCGGAAAAGATCGATCTGCTGAAGTGGGCCGGAGTGTATCCCCAGCGCCCCATCGAGGACGGCTTTCTGATGATGCGCGTCAAGGTGCCCACCGCCGAGCTGAGTGCGGGCGCTCTGCGCGTGGTGGCGGGCATTGCCGAGGACTACGGGCGCGGACTGCTTGACGTGACGGACCGTCAGGCGTTCCAGTTTCACTGGCTGCGGATTCAGGACATTCCGGCGATTCTGGACCGGCTGGATACCGTGGGCCTGCACACGCGCGGAGCCTGCGGCGACACCGTGCGCGCCGTGATCGCCTCGCCGCTGGCCGGGCTGGACGCCCGCGAACGAATTGACGTGCGCCCGCTGGCCCTGGCGATGGAAGGCAGCCTGAGCGGCAACCTCGACTTTGAAGACCTGCCCCGCAAATTCAAGATCAGCATTACCGCCACCCCCGAACTGGAAGGCATCCACCTGATCAACGACATCGGCTTTCTGGCCCATGAGTTTGAGGGCGAGATCGGGTTTGACGTGTGGGTGGGCGGCGGCCTGGGCGCGGTGGCCCACCTTTCAAAGCGCCTGGGCGTGTTCATCCGCCCCGATGAAGTGGTGGAGGTGGGCCGCGCGATTGCCGGGGCCTACCGCGATCACGGCTACCGCCTGAACCGCAAGAAGGCCCGCCTGAAGTACCTGATCAAGGACCTGGGTGTGGAAAAGTTCCGCGAGATCGTGGAAAGCGAGTACCTGGGCCGCCCATTGCGCGACGGCCCCTCTGCCCCGGTGGCCCGCTTCGGCGGCAGCGACGTGCTGGGCGTCAACCCGCAGCACGATGGCCTGAATTACGTGGTGCTGACCACCACCGTCGGGCGCATCAACCCAGAAAAAGCGCTGGCGCTGGCCGATCTGAGTGAACGCTACGGCAAAGGCGTGGTCCGCACCAGCGCCTTCCAGAACATGATGATTCCGCATGTCAAAACCGAGGATGTGGACGCATTGGTGGCCGAGTTGGAGAGGCTGGACCTCGCGCCCAGAGCCACATTGCGCGGGACCACGATTGCCTGCACGGGCACGCAGTTCTGCCGTCTGGCCCACACCGAGACCAAGGCGCGCGTGGCAGGCATGATCGACACGCTGGAGCCGCTGCACAGCGACCTGGACGTGCCATTCGTGATCAACCTGACCGGCTGCTCCAATGCCTGCACGCGCTATCAGGTGGCCGATCTTGGGTTCATGGGAGCGTTGAGAGGTGAAGAAGAGGTTTACAACGTTCACCTCGCGGGCAGCATCGGGCAGGCGCAGCGGACGGGAGCCAAGCTCAAGGGGATCGTTCCCGCCGTCCGTCTGACCGAGTACACCGATAAGGTGTTGACTGATTTCAAGGCCAACAAGTCCGAGGGCGAGAGCTTCGTGGAGTATGCAGACCGCCGGGGCAACGAACACTTCCTGCCGGATACCGTATTGGCCGAACAGAACGCCGGATTGAATGAGCGCGAACTGGTGGGCGCATGACCGCCACGCTGGAGCGCACGCTCTACGCTGAAGAAGTGAAGACGGGGCGCGTGGTCTGGTTCACTGGCCTCAGCGGGGCGGGAAAAAGTACGCTGGCCGCCGCGCTGCACGCCGAACTGGAGGCACGCGGGGTGGCGGTGGAACTGCTAGACGGCGACGCCGTGCGCGAAAACCTGAGCAAGGGCCTGGGCTTCTCGCGCCAGGACCGCGATACCAATGTTCGGCGCATCGCGTTCGTGGCGGGCCTGCTGGCAAAACACGGCGTGACCGTGCTGGTCAGCGCCATCAGCCCCTACGCCGACACCCGCCGCGAGGTGCTGGCCGAGTTGCCCAACACGCTGGAAGTCTTCGTGGACGCGCCGCTGGAAGTGGTCACGGCGCGGGATGTAAAGGGGCTGTACCTGAAAGCCATCGCGGGCGAGATTCAGCACTTCACCGGGGTCAGCGATCCCTACGAAGCCCCGCAGACGCCAGATTTGCACCTGAAAACCGATGAGATCAGCGTGGATGAAGGGCTGCGGAGGCTGTTGCAGGCGTTGGGGGAAGGATGACAGCGGGGGTGAGCAGGTTCGCAGCCGCATTGCCCCTTCTGCCAGACTCTCCCACAAGTGGGAAGACGTCAGAAACCCTCGCCCTGATCGACTGGGCCATCACCAGCCACCCCGACGTGCTGATGCCCAGCGCCTTTAATCTGAATGGCGTGGTGCTGATTGATCTGGCGGTGCGGGCGGGTTACCGGGGGCAGGTGGTGTTCGTGGACACGGGCTACCACTTTCCCGAAACGCTCCAGACCCGTGACCGACTGGCGGCGCGGTACTCCGAACTGGAATTTGTGACGCTGAACGCGGGCGCATCCCCGCAAGACGGACGCACGCCGCCAGAACTGTACGCGGCCAACCCCGACGCCTGCTGCGCGGCCCGCAAGGTTGCGCCGCTTCAGGAGTATCTGCGCCGCCGCAACCCCTCCGCCCTGCTGAATGCCCGCAGCCGCGATCAGGCCGCCACCCGCGCCGACATTCCGTTTGTGGAGACAGGCGGCGCAAGAATCAAGATCAACCCGCTGGCCGAATGGACCCGCGCTGATCTGGAAGCCTATGCCGCCGAACACGATCTTCCTGTCAACCCGCTGTACGCCGACGGTTTCCTCTCGGTGGGCTGCTGGCCCTGCACCCGCGCCGTGCGCCCCGGCGAGGACGCCCGCGCTGGACGCTGGGCCGGGCAAGGCAAGACCGAATGCGGGCTGTGGACTGGCGACGGCAAGCTCTGATCTCTTTTTTTCGGCCAATAGTTGACTCTTTTCATCCACTGCTGCCATCCATTTCACGATCTACCCAGGAGAAACCCCATGCCCACCCTGCCCCATCCCGTTACTGGTCTGCCCACGCCGCTGGGCGGTACGCTGGTCCATCAGGTGAACCGCGTATCCGAGGCTGAACTCAGGGGCCTGCCCCGTCTGGAACTGTCCGAGCGCAGCGCCGCCGATCTGGAATTGCTGGCGACGGGCGCGTACTCGCCGCTGACGGGCTTTCTAGGCGAGGCCGATTATCTGAACGTGGTGGAGCATCTGCGTTTGGCAGACGGCACGCCCTGGAGCCTGCCCATCACGCTGCCTGTCTCACGGCTGGAAGCCCGTGACCTGCGGGGCCGCGTGGTCCTGACCCGTGGCGGGACGGCGGTGGGCCTGATCGACGTGCAGGAGCAGTTCGAGGCCCGCAAGCAGTGGGAGGCCCGCGAGGTCTACCGCACCGAGGAGGCCGCCCATCCCGGCGTGGCGGCGCTGTACGCGCAGGGCGAGATCAATCTGGCCGGACCCGTCACGCTGTTTGAAGTGCCGCGCGGCGCGTTTCCCCAGCACCACCGCACGCCTGCCGAGGTCCGCGAGGTTATTGAGGCGCGGGGCTGGCGTACCACGGTGGCTTTCCAGACCCGCAACCCCATTCACCGGGCGCACGAATACCTGCATAAGGTGGCGCTGGAACTGGTGGACGGCCTGCTGCTGCACCCGCTGGTGGGCACCACCAAGAACGACGACGTGCCCGCCGACGTGCGCGTGGAAGCTTACGAGGTCCTGCTGGACCGCTACTACCCGCAGGCCCGCACCCTGCTGAGCGTTTATCCCGCCGCCATGCGTTACGCCGGGCCGCGTGAGGCGATTGTTCACGCGCTCTCGAGGCGCAACTACGGGGCCACCCATTTCATCGTGGGCCGCGATCACGCAGGGGTGGGCAGTTACTACGGTACCTACGACGCGCAGGACATCTTCAGCGCCTATTCCGCCGAGGAACTGGGTATCCGCATCCTGAAGTTTGAACACACCTTCTATTGCCAGTCCTGCGCCCAACTGGTCAGCCCCCGCACCTGCCCACATGATGCCGCGCATCACCTCGTTTTAAGTGGCACGAAGGTCCGCGAGAAGCTGCGTGCGGGCGAGAACCTGCCGCCCGAATTCACCCGCCCGGAAGTGGCGGAAGTGTTGCGGCGGGCGTATCAGGGGTCCGGGGACTGAACCATTCACCGGAATCCGTATGAACTGCTCAGCGTGCCCTTGCCCGCAGCCACGCCGCCATGTCGTTCATCGGCCCGCGCGCCATCGGGGCAAAGTTGTCCAGCGTGAGGTCCTTCGCCGGACCGAGGCTGTGGCCCAGGCCGGGATACAGCTTGAGGGTGTGGTCGGCGTTGCCAGCGGCGGTTAGGGCCGTATGCAACTGGCTCGCGTCGGCTGGATCGATGTTGCCGTCGTTCTCGCCCTGCAAGATCAGCACCGGCAGTTTGAGCCTGGGGGCCAGTTCGCCCAGCGTGGGCAACGTCGTGGCGGGCGCATATAGCGGCGACTGGGCTACGCTCTGGGCATAGAACGCCCGGACCATCGGCAACGCTTCGGCACGCAGATCGATCCTGCCGTCGCCGTTGGTGTCCAGCACGGCGGCAAGTTTAGGCACATCCGGGGCGCTGTCGCGGGCCAGCAGGAATTGCCCCTGCGTTCTCGCCAGGGCCGAGCCGGGGCCGTAGAGCGAGGCCACCACACCCTTCAGATCGATCTTGCCATCCGGGGCATAGGGTTTCAGGTAGGCCAGTCCCACCCGCTCGAACTGGTGGGTAAAGGCATCGGCGAAGGAATTTACCACCGGCCCCTGCACGATCAGGCCCTGCGCGCCCACCGCCTGCGCCAGCGACGCCGCCACCACACTGCCCTCGCTCCAGCCGTAGATGAAGACCTGTTTCGCGTCAATGCCCGGCTGCTTTTTCGCCGTCTCCAGCGCCGTCCCCGCGTCGGCCAGCAGGTCTTTCATGGTCAGTTTCGCGTAACTTTCCTGCGCGGCCTGTGCGGTGGCAGGATCGAAGGTGGCCGCCGCGTAACGTTTATCGAACCGCATCACCGCGAAGCCCTGCCGGGCCAGCGTCTGCGCCAGCGTCCCCAGCGATCCCTGAACCCGACCACCATAAGTCTGGAAGCTGCCGTTCAGGTCCTCGGGGCCAGTGCCCTGCACGAGCAGCATCAGCGGAGCAGGCCTGCCGTCAGCGGGCCGCAGCAACTCGGCGTGGGTGGCCTGACCCCCAAAGTCGAGGGTCAACGCCTGGGTGACCGGGCCGGGTTCGTTTCCCCCAGCAAGAGCGGAACCCGGCATGACGGCAGGGAGGCTCAGGACAGCCAGCAGCAGCAGACGTTTCATGCCTCCAGGCTAGGAGCTAGGCTGCTTGCCATGAAAGCCTCTGGGGGAAGCAGCCCGCCGTACACCCTGATCACGGAGCGGCGGCAGGCAGAGGTGGTCACCAGCCGCGACGAGTTGCGCCGCCTCGCACCGTTCATGGGCCACGAAGCGTGCGTGTCGGAAGCCGCGCGTAGGCTGGGCCTGGGAATCACGGCCACCTACAAGCTCGTCGCGCGCTTCGTGGCGCTGGGCCTCCTGGAAGAAACCCGGCAGCAGCGGCGGGCGGGCCGGGCAATCCGGTATTACCGCGCCCCCGCGACATTCTTCGTGCCGTTCCATGTGCTGGGACTGGAGGAGATCGGTGAGCGCAACCGCCTGACGCAACTGCACCGTTTCGAGCGCAGCTTCGCGGCCTCGGTGCGGCACGGCTTCGCCCCGGACTGGGGGGCACTCACCGGAGCGCTGCCCTCGGGTGAGACGTACTACGAGATCGCCTCGCCGGACGGGCAGATCTGGGACCCGCTGGCAGACGACGCCACGCTGATCCTCTCCGGCTGGAACCTGATCCGCGCCACGCCGCAGGAGGCGCGCACCCTCCAGCGCGGCCTGATGGCCCTGATCACGCCGTACCTGAACCGGGAAGGCGGCGAACAGTATCTGCTGGGGACTTTCCTGTGCCGCGATCATGCGGACCACCAGACGTAGAGGCCCCATCCTCTGCTCAGCAGTCGGCCCGGACAGTCCGGCCTGCACCGGAGTCCGCTCCAGTACGGCCTCAGTACGGCGGGTTCCCACCCGGGTTCGAGATCACCTCGGCGATTCCCCCATCGTCCAGCCGGGCGATGAATCCGGCGTCGTCGCGGTAGGCCATGCCGCTGTCCATCGCCACACACAACTTGCCCGCGTAGGGAATAGGCGCACCTGCCCCCAGCGTCGGGCCGTGCAGGTACTCGTCGAGCAGCACGTAAACCGGGGTATGACCATGCGCCAGATGGTCCCCGCCGAAGGTTTTCAGCATCCGGCGGGCCGCCTTCTCGCCGCCGCCCAGCGCGAAGGCGAAACGGTCTGCAAAGGTATTCAGAAACGCGCCCCAGGCGTCGGTGTCACGCCCCAGCAGCAGCGCGCGGACATGATCGTTGACAGCCCCGACGCTCTCGCCCAGGCGCAGGTACATCGGGCTGTCGGCGTGGACCAGCAGCCAGGAATCGATCCGGGCCACCGCAGGCCGGGCCTCCAGCCACGCCAGATCGCCGGGGTCCAGCAGCGTCAGGTCGCGCTCCTGACCGCCGTTGTTCTGCCAGTACTCGTGGAAACCCAGCGCGTCTTTGGGATCGCTGCGGCGAAACAGCAGCGCCGCCATGAACATGACCTCGTGGTTGCCCAGCAGCGCCGTCACCGCGCCCCCGAATTCGGCGGCCTGCACTTCCAGGCTGCGGATCAGGCGGATGACCTCGATGCCCTTTGGCCCCCGGTCCACGTAATCCCCAAGGAAGACCAGATGCGCGTCCCCCGCCGTCCAGCCGCCATCGAAGTCGATCAGTCCCGCGCGCAGCAGCATGGCCCGCAACTTGCCATATGCGCCGTGAACGTCCCCGATGACCCACAGTTCCCTCAAGGCGTGGCCCCAGGGCGGGCGCGCAGGGCGGCAAAATACGCGGCGGTGGCGGAGGAAACGTCTGTCGGCAATCCAGCCAGCGGCCACCAGCGCGCCTCTGCGGCGTCGTCTCCTGGCGTGAGAGTCCCGGTGAAATCGCGGGCAAGATAAACCGCTGTCACCCAATCCACCACGTTGCCGTCTGGGTAGGTGTGCCGGTGAGCTGAACCGCTGAACACATCTAGGAGTGTAACGTCTGGGGCTTCCAATCCCGTCTCTTCTTTCAATTCCCGCCGCGCCGCGTCACCCACGCTCTCGCCCACCTCCACAGCGCCGCCGGGGATGTCCCACAGGCCATTGTCGTGGCGGCGAATCAGCAGCACCTGAGTGCCCCGAACGACGGCGATGCCCGCCCCCTTATTCTGAAGCGGAGCCGTGGACACGCGCCTACTGGCCTTCGTCTGCCCCATCCTCCGGCGAGGGCAGGGTCCGCAGCTTGGTCATGCGCTCGCTCAGATCGTCCTGGATGCGGCGCACGTTGCCCTCCAGATTCGAGCGTGCGCCGTCCAGTTCGTGGCGCAGGCGCATGATTTCCTCGACGCCAGCCAGGTTGACGCCCAGTTCCTGCGTCAGCCGCCGGATCTCGCGCAGATGTTCGATGTCGCGCTCGGAGTACAGGCGCGTTTTGCCACTGCTGCGGCCTGGGCTGATCAGTTGCTTGCGCTCGTACAGGCGCAGGGTTTGCGGGTGCATGTCCACCAGTTCGGCAGCGATGGAGATGACATACACCGGGCGGTCCCGGGGATCGGTGCGCCCCCCCTCGCTGCTGGGCAGGGCGAGGGCACGGTCCCGCAACTCGTCCTCGATGCGCGTGATCTCGGCCTCGAACTCGCCCTGAAGATCATCCAGCTCATGCTGAAGGCGCATCACTTCCTCGACACCCGCCAGATTGACGCCCAGTTCCTGCGTCAGCCGCCGGATCTCGCGCAGATGCTCGATGTCGCGCTCGGAATACAGGCGGGTTTTTCCAGTGCTGCGGCCCGGACGGATCAGGCCCTTGCGCTCATACAGGCGCAGCGTCTGCGGGTGCATGTCCACCAGTTCCGCCGCCACCGAGATCACATACACCGGGCGATGTTTAGAGTCTGAGGCCATAACGTAGCCTGAGTATACCCGAAGCAACCTTGATGAGAATGCAGTGCAGGGCGGAGCGCGAGGGCGCTGCCCCGGCATCCGCGCCGTTGCACAGCCTGTATAGGTTTCCTGGCCTCGAGTCCATAGGCTCTCGAATTGATCGGCTATGATTTCTCCAGTTCTGCATTTTGTAAAATTTTCTTTTAACAAAATGTAGAAAGAAGTCTTCTTTCAGTTTTTGAATGAGGAACTATCAGCAATCTGTTTTATTATTTCTTTCCGTCCACCTTTACCCTCATCAGTTCCACCTCATCGCCACCACTTCAAGGAGTGCCATGACCCGTTCCAGCCACACCCTGCTCTGTACCGCCGCCCTGCTGCTGACCGCTCCCTTCTCGGCGCTGGCGCAGACGGCACCCGCGACGCCAGCGGCCCCGACTGCCGCGCCCGCACCCAAGCCGAATCTGCCCAATGTCGTGATTCTGGCGACGGGGGGCACCATCGCGTCCTCGGCGGCTTCTAACACGCAGGTGGTCAACTACTCGCTGAGCCAGACCGTCAACAACCTGATCAACGCCGTGCCAGCGGTCAACTACGTGGCGAACGTGACGGGCGAGCAGATCGCCAATACCGGCAGCCAGGACATGAACCCGGAGATTTTGCTGACGCTGGCCAAACGCATCAACGTGCTGCTGGCCTCGCCGGACGTCAGCGGCGTGATCGTGACCCACGGGACCGACACCATGGAGGAAACCGCCTATTTCCTGAATCTGGTGGTCAGGAGCGACAAGCCGGTGGTCGTCGTGGGCGCGATGCGTCCGTCCTCGGCCCTCAGCGCCGACGGCCCGTTCAACCTCTACGAGTCGGTGCAACTGGCCGCCGATCCCAACGCCAGGGGCAAGGGCGTGATGATGCTGCTCAATGACCGCATCGGCGCGGCGCGCTTCATCACCAAGACCAACACCACCGTGCTGGACGCCTTCAAGTCGGCAGAGCAGGGGTATCTGGGGGCCTTTGTCGGGGGCAAGGCGTATTTCTACAACCAGCCCGCCCGCGTGCATACCAAGGATTCCGAGTTCGACGTGACCAACCTGACCAGCCTGCCCCCGGTGGAAATCGTGTACGGCTACCAGAGCAACGGCGGCACGATGTACGACGCCGCTGTTGCTGCTGGGGCCAAGGGAATCGTCGTGGCCGCGACGGGCAACGGCACCATCACGACAGCTTCCAAGGCCAGCGTCGCCAGCGCTGTCGCCAAGGGCGTGGTCATCGCGCGTTCCACCCGGACGGGCAGCGGAACAGTGACCCCAAAACCGGATGACGTCAAGGAGGGATATGTGTCCGCCGATTCGCTGAACCCGCAGAAAGCCAGAATCCTGCTGATGCTGGCGCTGACCAAGACGTCGGACCTGAACAAGATTCAGGACTACTTCAACCGCTACTGAGCGGCGGCGGCTGAGCGGCGAACACGTTTGTAGTCAGCCCACCTTTATCCCAGTTTTATTCCAGGCTCTCCAGCGCTGCCTTCACTGGCACTGGAGAGCTTTGCGCGGGCGCGGCCCCATTCACCCCACACACCCTCAGCCTCTATCATCCCCCCATGACCCAAACGGACCTCGCAAACGCCCTGAACCGTGAAAACGCCAACGCCGAACTGTTTGAGCTGCTGCGGATTCCCAGCGTCAGCGCAGACCCCAGCCACAAAGCGGACATGACCAGGGCCGCCGAATTTCTGCGCGCCAAACTGGAATCGCTGGGCTTCACGGCGCGGGTGGACGAGACGGGCGGGCATCCCGCCGTGTACGCCGAACACCTGAAAGCTCAAGGTCAGCCCACGGTGCTGCTGTACGGCCACTATGACGTGCAGCCCGAAGCCCCGATTGAGGAGTGGACGACGCCCCCCTTTGAACCCACCGTGCGCGACGGGCGCATCTACGCGCGGGGCAGCACCGACGACAAGGGCCAGATGTACGCCCACATTCGCGGCGTGGAACTGCTGCTGTCTCAGGGCGAGTTGCCCATCAACGTCAAGTTCTTCATCGAGGGGGAGGAGGAGATCGGCAGCCCCAGCATCGTGCCGTACCTGAAGGCGCACGCGGACGAGCTGAAAAGCGATGTCATCGTCATCAGCGACGGCAGCCGCTTTGCCCCCGACGTGCCCACCATCACCTACGGCGTGCGCGGCCTGAGCTACGTGGAAATCCACGTTCAGGGCGCAAACCGGGACCTGCACAGCGGCAGCTACGGCGGGGCCGCCCCCAACCCGATCAACGCCCTCTGCGAGATCATCGCCAAGCTGAAGGATGACAAGGGCCGCGTGACCATTCCCGGTTTCTACGACAACATTGACCCCCTGACCGACGAGGAACGCGAGATGTGGGCCTCTCTGCCGCAGGACGACGGCGAATTTGCCAACAGCATCGGCGTGTCCGCGCTGCCCGGCGAGGAAGGCTTCAGCGTGCTGGAACGCCTGTGGGGCCGCCCGACGCTGGATGTGAACGGCATCTGGGGCGGCTATCAGGGCGAGGGCAGCAAAACCGTGATCGCGGCGAAGGCCGGGGCGAAGGTTTCCATGCGTCTGGTGCCCGGTCAAGACCCGGTTCGCATCACCAAGCTGATTCAGGACTACGTGCCGCAGATTGCCCCGGAAGGCGTGACCGTGAAGGTGATTGACCATCACGGCGGCCAGCCCATCAAGTTTGATACCTCCAGCGACTATGTGAAGGCGGCAGACCGCGCCCTCCAGCGCGTGTACGGCAAGCCCGCCGTGTTTGCCCGCACCGGGGGCAGCATTCCCATCGTGGCCTACTTCGCCGAGATTCTGAAAAGCCCGGTGCTGTTCGTGGACATGGGCCTGAACGAGGACGCCCCCCACAGCCCCAACGAGAGCTTTGCCGTGCAGGATTACCACAACGGCATTCTGACCAGCGCCTATCTGATTCAGGAACTGGGCAAGTGAGCGGAAGGCGGGAAGCAGGTTGCCCATGAAGCTCGCCTTTCTCGCCTCCCACGGCGGCAGCGCGGCACGGCACCTGACGACAGCGTGCCGGGATGGGGGACTGGACGCCACGCCCGTCGCCCTGATCAGCAACAACAGCCGTTCTCCCGCGCTGGAGTGGGCGCGGGAGGAAGGGTTGAAGACGGCCCACCTGAGCGGTGCGAAATACCCGGACCCGGATGAACTGGACGCCGCCATCCTCAAAGTTCTGCGGGAATCGGGAGCCGACCTGCTGATCCTCAGCGGCTACATGCGCGAGCTGGGGCCGCGCGTGCTGAACGCTTACGCCGGGCGCGTGCTGAACATCCATCCCAGCCTGCTGCCCCGGCACGGCGGGCGCGGCATGTACGGGGACCGGGTGCATCTGGCCGTGCTGGAAGCGGGCGACACCCGGTCCGGCGCGACGGTGCATCTGGTCACGGCAGGCATCGACGAGGGGCCGCGTCTGGCACAGCAGGAAGTGCCCGTGCGTCCCGGCGACACCCTGGAAAAATTAAAGGCCCGCGTACAGGCCATCGAAAGCGAGCTGATGCTGCGGGCCGTACGGGAACTGGTGGCGGAGCTGAAGCCGAAGGAGGCGAGAACGTAGAGCCAGCCAACTCCGATTGAGCAGGGCACCAGCCACCAGAAAAACCCCACCGAAACAGCAACCGAAGGCCGTCGGGCGCGTAGCGCACGGGCCGCATTCAGCGTGACGGAGCCGGGCATCAGACCCGGATACCGCCGCTTTCTCCCGCCCACAAAATCCGAGAACTCGTGCCTAGCGCAGCGCTGCTCCCCCTGCCCCCCTGGGGTAGGGGGCTGGGGGGTGGGGCTGCCCGAATAACGTTGCGGACCAAAACCCCCCACGATCCAGAAGGCCACCCGACAGGCCACCGCCAAAGAAGAAGGACGGGCCAACCCTCACGCCCGTCCTTCTTCTCTTTGCTGGTTAGCTCCGCCCGCGTCCGCCCCGGCCCCGCGCAGGCTGCGGCCCCACACGTCCCGCACCCGTGCCAGCGCCGCCAGATTCCGAGCGCCGCTGGCCCGAAGGCTGGGCGGCACGTCCACCGCTGCTCTGGCCCCGGTCCGAATGGCCAGTCTGTCCACGGCCCTGGGACTGGCCACGAGGCTGGCCGCCGCCCTGACCGCCCCGGCCCTGACCGCCACCCTGACCCTGGCTTCGGCCACGTCCGCCGCCGCTCTCACCGGGCATCAGGCCGTTGCCGGAGCCGCGCCCCTGCTTTTCCTGAATGTTGCGGTCCACCTGAGATTCCTGATTGGTCAACGGCGGGTGCAGCGCGGGCGGCAGGTTGCGGCGCACGGTCTGCCACAGGCCACGCTGTTCGGGAATCAGCAGCACCAGATTGACGCCGGGACGGCCCGCGCGGGCGGTCCGGCCCGAACGGTGAACGTGGTCCTCGGCGGTCTGGGCCACGTCCATGTGGATCACCAGACGCACCTCGGGCAGATCGATGCCGCGCCCGGCGATGTCGGTGGCCACCAGCACGCGGGATTTGCCCTCGCGCAGCAGGTCCATCGTGCGTTCGCGCTTCTTCTGGTCCATGTTGCCCTGGAGCGGGCTGACGATCTCGCCGGGCATCATCTGTTCCAGGCGTTCGGCACGGCGTTTGACCAGGGATTTGGTGCGGCTGAAGATGACCACGCAGCCGCCCGGCTCCCGCAGCGCCTCGCGGGCCTGCTCAGCGGCCACGTCCATCACGTCGTCGCGGGTGGTGTGGACCAGCAGGTGGGTGGCCCCCGTCGCGCCGCCCAGGATGTCGTCTTGGTTGGAGTTCTCGGCGCGGGCAGCGGGGGCGATGTCGATACGCTCCGGGTTGACCATGAACTGCTGCGCCACGCCCCGGATCTCGGCGGGGAAGGTGGCCGAGGCCATCGCGATCTGGATCTTCTGCCCGGTCTGCGCCTGACTCTGGGTCTGCGCCGAACGCAGGATCTCGCCCACGTCCTTCAGAAAGCCCAGCGACAGCAACTCGTCGGCCTCGTCCAGCACCACGTAACGCAGGCCAGCAAGGTTCAGTTCGCGGCGGCTGATCAGATCTTTCAGGCGGCCCGGCGTGCCGGAGATCAGGCCCTTGCCCGTGGCTTCGCTGCGGGTCTGCCCCGGCGTGATGCCCCCGGTGATGCGCCCGGCAGTCATGCCCAGCTCACGGGCCACATCGCGGATCTGCACGGCCAGCTCACGCGTGGGCGTGACCACCAGCACTTCCGGGCGCATCCCACGCACAGGGTTCATGCCGATACCGCGCGCGGCAGCAGGGATCAGAAAGGCCAGCGTCTTGCCGCTGCCGGTTCTGGCCGTGGTGATCACGTCGCGTCCGCTCAGCAGCGCGGGAATGGCCCCGGCCTGCACCGGGGTGGGCGTGTCATGGCTCAGCATCTTGCGCCAGTCGGCGGTCTGCGCGGCAGCTTGTGGCTGGTTCTGGTTGTACTGAGGCTGATTGTGCTGGGTCTGGGCGTCGTTTTGCGGGCGGGGACGGTCTACTGTGCGGGTTCGGGTCATGGGTGTCCTATGGATGCGTCCACAAGGGAGCGCGCCGGAAGTCGGCTGAAGAGAAACGTCAGAGAAATAAAGCTGAAGGGCCGCGTCAGACTGCGGGAAACCGGGTCACGGCAAACAGTCCGGGCACCTGGGGCAGAGGCACCTGCGGGGGCTTTGAATGGTTCCGGGCCGCCCGCGTTCACCCCCACTATGCCGCATTGGCGTGAGGACAACACGAACCCAACTCACGGGTCGCCGCGACAGCAGTGTCACGGAGGTGGGGACGGATCGCCAATCAATCTCGTCTCCAGCCGTCTTCAGCAGGGGTCAGAGGGCACAACGGACCGTCCCCGCCAGCCGCCACCCTTTCTTTCAAGGGGAGATGACCACAGGGACGGACTTGCAAAGCTGCGAATCAGGAACAGGGCGAACTGGCCTGGTCTGCCCAGAAGACAGGCTTCCCGCTGCCCCCGCTAGCTGTGCC
Organism: Deinococcus marmoris DSM 12784; assembly: GCF_000701405.1. Lineage (GTDB taxonomy): Bacteria > Deinococcota > Deinococci > Deinococcales > Deinococcaceae > Deinococcus > Deinococcus marmoris. The sequence continues at coordinate 33,743 of NZ_JNIV01000005.1, read as the reverse complement.
GGGGCTTGATCACCAGTCGGCGGGACGCGCCCTCGCCCACGCTCTCGCTCATCACGTCGGGGTGTTCCTTGAGGGCAATGTGGATCACGCGGCGTTCGGCGGCGGGCATGGGCTGAAGCTCGTGGGGTTCGCCGCTCTTGGCAACGCCGATGGCGAGGCGCTCGGCCAGCTTGGACAGAGTATCGGCCTGCCGTTTGCGAAAGCCCCCGATGTCCACGCGCACGCGGGTGTCTCCCCGGCCCTCCTGCTTGGACAGCACCGTGTAGGCGATGACCTCGATGGCCCCCAGCGTGCGCCCGTCACGTCCGGCCAGACGGGCTGCATTCTCACCGCTGATCTCGGCCTCCAGGGCGTCGTCGACCTCACGCACGGTCACGCTCAGCTCGGGATCGATACGCGCGATCAATCCGCGCAAGAAGCGTTCCAGCACGTCTCTGGCGTCGGTAGAGGCGGCCTCCAGGGCGGGCGCGGAATCAGAGGCATCGGGCATGGGCGGCGGCGTGACGCTCTCGTCCGCCTCGCTGATGCCCAGCTCCGCGAGGTAATCGTCGAGATTCGTGCGGTTGTCCATGCCCCGCAGTCTACCCTGCGCCTCTCACCGGTTTCCCACATGGCCCCGGAAGGCTTCACTCCACCTGTTTCTGCTCTGTCGCAAAGGCCCTCGCGCTGCGTTCCAGCATGATGTACACGTTCTCAAAGCCGTCCTGGCCGCCGTAATACGGATCGGGAACATCTGCGCCGGGGGCGTGAGAATCCCACTCGCGCATCAGGTGGAGTTTGGCCCGTGCGTCTGCCGGGGCCAGTTGCCGGGCGTCGCTCAGGTTCTGGGCGTCCATCGCCACGATCACATCGAAGTCGCTGAAATCCTGCGTGGTCAGTTGACGGGCGCGGCCATCGAGCTTCAGCCCATGCGCGCGGGCCACTTCAATGCTGCGGGGATCGGCGGGGCGACCCACATGCCAGTCCCCGGTTCCGGCGCTGTCCACCGTGGCCTGCACCCCGGCGGCCTCCAGTTCACGGCCCAGCAACGCCTCGGCCAGTGGGCTGCGGCAGATGTTGCCCAGACACAGCGCCAGCACGCGCAGGGGTTGATCGGGGGAGGTCATATGGGGATTGTGGCATGGGCAAGCGGTCTGAGCGCGCGTTATTTCCAGTACACCGCCCGCCGCACCAGCCATTCCAGCGGCCCGGTGCCAAAGCGGCGCAGCCACCACGCGCTGATCGGCAGTTGGATCAGACCCAGAACCAGGGCCAGCCCCACCGACAGCGCCGCGCCCCACTGTCCGAACTGCGCGCCCGCGTAGGGATAGAAAACAGCGGTCATGATCAGGCTCTGGGAGATGTAGTTGCTCATGGCGACGCGCCCGCCTGCCGCGAACACCCGCAGCGGCCCCAGACGGTCACGCACGGTCAGCAGACCGATCAGGCCCACGTAACCCAGCGCCGAGGCCAGCCCACCGCCCATACGGACAGGAATGGCCAGCAGGCCACTGGCGTAGTCGCCCCGCGTGTTCAGCCACGCCAGCACAACGCCCAGCGGCAACCCGATCAGCAGGCCCCACAGCGACAGCCCGCGCAGCAGCCGGGGATGTTCGTGCGGGCGCAGCAGCACTCCCGCGCGCCCCGCCGCCGCCCCCAGGCAGAACAGTGCCAGCAGCCACGCGCCGTTGTACAGCGCGCCTCCCAGCAGCACGCCCAGAAACTCGGCGGCGCGCCCAGAAACCACCTCCGGGTAGGATTGCCCGGCCAACAGACTGGGCAGGCCCGAGAATCGGCCCGCCTCCAGTCCCTGCGCCAGCGCGGCGAAGCCTTCCAGCAGCCCCAGCCCCAGCCACCACGCCCCCAGCACCGCCGAGAGCGTCAGCAGGCCGCGCACCGTCAGCCGGGCCGTCATCAGCAGCGCAAAGGCCAGCACCGCATACAGCGAGATGATGTCGCCGTGCCACACCAGCAGGGAATGCAGAGATCCCACCGCCAGCAGCACGAGATGACGGCGCAGGAAGATGCCTGACCCCTGCTTTTGCAGCAGCCCCGCCGCCCCCCAGCCGAACAGCATGGCGAAGATGCTGATGAACCGGCCATTGGCAAACACGTCGGTCAGCACCTGCACGGCGCGGTCCAGTCCAGTCTGGGTCCATTCGCGGAAGCCCGCGAAATCCTGCGCGTTGACCAGCAGGATGCCCAACAGGGCCAGCCCCCGCAGCACGTCCGGCAGCGGGGCGCGCTCGCGCACAGGGCCATGCACTATGGGGACAGGCGGCGCGGCGTCCGGCGGCAGCGGGGCGGTCATGGCGGGCAGGCTAGCGCGCCGGGTGGCGGGGACCATGATGGACCAGACATTCGCGGGGCAGGGGGCCGCCGGGGAGTGCCCCCGCATCCCCCACGTCCCCACCGGAACATGAAAGATCGGGAAGCACCCTTGCCCCCGCCCCGGTCAGAGCTATGCTCAACTTGAACTTGAATATTCAGGGTCCATGCCCCTCATGTGAGGCACCTCGCGTGGGTTCTATCGACTTCCAGCACCGAATCGTCCATTCCCACTCTCCAGAGGTCTCCATGCCCGACAGTTCACTGCCGACTCCTTCCCAGCCGCTGATCAGCGTCGTCATCCCGACGTTCAAGCGCCCTGACCTGCTGCTGGAGCGGGGTCTGGCGAGCGCGCTGGCCCAGAACTATCCCCATCTGGAGGTGCTGGTGGTCATGGATGGCCCGGACCCCCTGACGGCGGCGGCACTGGCCGGGGTGGACGACGCCCGCCTGCGCCCGCTGACGCTGCCCAGCAACCAGGGGCCGTCTGCGGCGCGCAATTACGGCGTGCAGCACGCACGCGGCGAGTGGGTGGCCTTTCTGGACGACGACGACCTGTGGCGGCCCGAGAAGCTGGCCCGGCAGATGGAACTGGCGCAGCGCTCCGCCTGGCCGCTGCCCGTGGTGCTGAGCGGCTACATCACACGCACGCCCTACGGCGACACGCTGTGCCCGCCGCGCCAGAAGACCGACGAGGAGACCCTGGGCGATTACATGCTGGTGCGCGGTTCGGTCACGGGCAAGCTGTGTACGCTGGTCTGCACCCTATTGATGGTTCCACGCTCCCTGGCCCTGAGCCTGCCCTTTCGCACCGAACTGCGAAACAGCGAGGACGTGGACTGGATGCTGCGCGCCGAGGAAGTGGCGGGTGTGGGGTTCGAGCAACTGTCGCCGCAGGATGCCGACGCCCTGGCGATCTACCACGTCGGTGAGGACCGGCCCACCGGCAGCGGGGACTCGATCTGGCATCCCATGCTGAACTGGGCGCAGGAACACCGGGGGGCCGGGCGGCTCTCGGACCGGGCCTTTGCCGGATTCCTGCTGGCGCAACTGGTGCCGCGCGCCGTTCAGCGCGGCGATTACCACGGCCTGCCGATCCTGGGCCGGGCGCTGCTCTCCACCCGCCCCGGCCCCGGCGAACTCGCCACCTTTGCCAAGCACTGGGCGCTGCCCGCCACGCTGCGGCGCAGGCTGAGGGTCTGGCTGAACACCCGCCGCGCGCCCGTGCGCCTGGGCAACGATGAACCGGAGGCTCCTAGGCCGTCTGGACGGGAATAAGCTGGGACGACTCCGCTTCCCGAACTCCACGCCCGGAACCCGTTTTCCTCACTTCCCTGGAATTTTCAGATACTTCAAACACCTTTCCATCGGAGGCCGTATTACCTGGCCGGGGCCGTATTCAGCACCTCGTTTGCGATCTTGAAAGCCGCCTCTGCCGTCTGGTCCACCAGTGCCGGGTCCAGCAGCGTGTCGCCGGGCTAGTGGTAATTGCTGTCCAGGCCCCGGTGGAAAAACAGCGTGGGCACCCCGGCCTGCCGGAACGGCACCTGATCGCTGCTGCCGGGGGTGCCCACGCTGGCCTCCACGCCCGCGCGCCGCGCCGCTTCCACCAGTGGGGCCTCGCCGCTGACGCTCAGGGGCATGACGTTCACGCCCACCATGTCCAGATTGAGCATGGCCTTCAGCCCCTTGACCACTTCAGGGTTGTCCTTCACGAAGGCGCGCGAACCCAGCAGGCCGTCTTCCTCGCCGTCAAAGAGCATGAAGAAACTGCGGGCCAACAGCGGTGTACTAGCTGCCCGCCGCGCGAGGTCCAGCACCGCCAGACTGCCCGAGAGGTTGTCGTTGGCCCCCGGCGCGCCCGTCACCGAGTCCAGATGCGCGCCGAACAGCACGTCCGGCCTGTCCACGCCTGCCTTAAAGGCGATCAGGTTGACGGCCTGCACGTTGCCCTCGCGCACGCGGACGCGCAGGGTCACGGGCTGGCCGTCTTGCAGGGCCGCGCCCACCGTGGGGGACACGCCCAGCACGGGCACGTCCACCCGCTCGCCCAGCGTTCCCCGGAAGTCCCCGGCGCTGTTGTTGACGATCACCACGCCAAGCGCGCCTGCCGCCAGGGCTGCGCGGGTCTTCTCGATAAAGGGAATCTGGCCGCGCGACACCACCGCCACCCGTCCGCGCACGTCCACGCGGGCAAAGTCCGCAGGCGTGCCCACCCCCGGCACCCGAACTGCGGCAGCGCTGACCTCTCCCCCCGCAGAGTCCTGGAGGGCATTGCCGGTCAGAAGCTGCTGGCCCACCCGCACGTCCGAACCCAGATCGTCGAAGCGCGGGTAGCTGAACGTTTCGCGGCGCGTCTGGTAGCCTAGCGCCCGGAACTGCGCTTCCAGATAGATGCGGGCCTGTTCGTTGCCCGCGCTGCCCGTCACGCGGGGGCCGAACTCGAGAATCGCCTGGGCATGGTCCTGGGTGCTGACGCCCAGGCTGAGGCTGGAGAGGGTCAGCGCCAGCAGCGCGGGCCACAGCAGAAGTTTCATGGGGGCAATAGACCACGGCCAGGGGGGCGTGACGGTGGCCTCTGCCGCCTTTTTCGGAGGCTGGGAATAGACATGGAAAAACCCGCCGACTGGGGCGGGTCTGGGGGATGAACGGACGGCTCAGCCGCAGCGTTTGACAGCGTACAACTGGTTTAACTTGGCAATGCGTTCGTCGGCGGCCTTCTGCACCTGATCGTTGGTGTACTCGTTGGCGACGATCCCCGGAATGAAGAAAATAGCCCAGGCGACATTCTGGCCGCTGAGGCCCCGGTTGCTGGTGGCCTCGGCGCGGGCCGACTGGGCGCGGTTGATCTCGCTGCGGACCTCTGTGCAGGACAGGTCCACGTCGGGCTTCTGCGCATTGGGGTTGTAGCGCGGGGCGCAGGACGACAGGGCCAGGGCAGCAACGGCAGACAGCAGCAATGCTTTTTTCATGGGTCATTGTCAGCCGGAAATGAACCGATGGGGCCAGATGGATATTTACGTAACGTTGATCACAATACCCGAATCATGACACCCGCCGCACCACCAGCGGCCCCTTCGGCCCCAGCGTGATCCCTGGCACCGGGGAATCGTCGCCGCGCACCGCCCGCAACGGGGGCAGCGCCGCCAGCACGTCCAGAATCAGCATCTGCGCCAGGTGCATCCCCAGGCACAGGCGTTCGCCGCCGCCAAAGGGCAGGTACGCCCACGCAGGCGGTTTGGCTTCCCAGCGTTCAGGCCGGAATTCCCCCGGCGCGTCCCACAGCCCTGGATCACGGGCCGACAGGTACGGGGCGTACAGCGCCAGAGTGCCGCGCGGCAGCTTCACACCGTTCCAGTCCAGCTCTTGGTTCAGGCGGCGGCTGCCCATCCAACCGGGCGGGTGCAAGCGCAGCGTTTCCTTCAGCACGGCAGCGTGGTGCTGGGGCGCGTGCCACTGCGGATGCTGGGCCAGATGCCACACCGCGTAGGCCAGCGCGTGCGTGGTGGTGTCGTGGGCGGCGGCCAAGCTGACGCGCGCCTCCTCCAGTCCACCAGGAACGGGGGCGAGAACGGCCAGCAGATCATCCCCGCCTTCCGTGAGCCTGAGCGTGGCAAGGCGGCGCAACTCGGCGTCCACACGCAGGAACAGCAGCGGGCGGGGCAGGGCCGGGATTGGGAAGGGTTGTCTGAGTGGGGCCAGGAAGGAGTGCAGCAGGTGCGAGTCAAACTCGCCGCCAAAATACGCCGCGTTCAGCAGGCGCAGCACCGCACCATCGGCCCAGGCCAATGCATCAAATTCACCGTCCGGGATGGGCGGTAGCGCCGCCTGCGTCCGCCCGCGCAACGTTTCCAGGTGTTTTTTCCCAAAGCCCGGATTGATGGTCTGCCGCCGCCGCCGATGCATCGGCGCGTCGGTGAGGATCACGCCCCCGGCCAGATACGGCACCACCGCCGAGAAGCCGCCCGCACTGCGGAAGGTGTCCAGATCGCTCAGAAGCCGCTTGTTCCACGCCGGACTGAAACCGACGATGGAGGGAATGCCGAGCCTCAATCGGAACAGGTCCGTTCCTGCCGCCCGCGCCCGCCGTGCGCCCTCCTCGATCAGCGGCAGCGGCTGTAAAGCCCAGTCCTGAAGGTGGCCGTTGCCGGGGCGGGTGGGGGGCTGGGGCAGGGTGTTGAGGGTTGGTGGTTGGCGGTTGACGCAGGAGGGCCGGATTAAAACTCCCACGTCTCCCCCACTCCTGGCACGTCCAGCCCGCCCAGCGCGTCGTAGCGCAGCCCCAGCAGCCCTCCCGCGCCGTTCCAGCCGCTCAACAGGCTCAGCGGAACACCGCCGCCCGGATGCACCGTGCCGCCCACCTGCGCCAGATTACGAATCTGGGGCACGGTCCAGCCGGGGCGCAGGCTGCCGGTCAGGCCGTGTGGGGCGCGTCCGTACAGTGCGCCGCCCTGCGAGACGCGGGCGTAGTCGGCGGGGCCGAGGGGCAACCAGTCCTCAATCTCAAGGGGCTGCAAGTCCGGCGGCAGGCGTTCCTGCAAAAGCTTGAGCAGCAGCAGCCCGTAGGTGCGCGAATCGTCCTCCAGCTCCGGTCTGGGCGGCGCGTTGACCAGCAAAAAGGCGCGGTTGCCGTCCAGATGCAGGTACAGCGTGGGATCGCGCGGCAGGCGTCCGGCGCGGATATCCTGCCATTCGCGGGCATACTGCGCGGGCCAGAAGATGTGGTGGGCACGGCCCATGTCTCTTTTTAGATGCAGTTGCAGCGCGAAGCCGCTAACGCCGCGCGGGGTGGGTTTTTCCTGCACGCCCAGCCACCCCAGCGTCAGGGCGCGGTCCGCCGCACTGACCCAGGCGTCGGCGGCGATGGCCCCCCGGTCCGTGTGCGCCCCCAGCACGCGCCCGCCGTGGACCATCAGATGCCGCACGCGCGTGCCGTATTCAAAGCGCACGCCCAGCTCTGTGGCCTTGTCGTGCAGCCGCTCGGCCAGCGCCAGCAGCCCCCCCTGCATGTGCCACACGCCGTAGCCCAGTTCCACCCAGGCGATGTTGTGCAGCACGGCGGGGGCGCGGTAGGGATCGGCCCCCAGATACGTGGCGAAGCGCAGCCAGAACGGCGACATGAACGGCCCCGAGCGCGTATACCGGGCCAGCGTCGTTCCCGGCGCGGCGCGCAGCCCACGCGTCAGGGCGTAGCGGGCCAGCCGCGCGCGGTTAGGCGGCGGCGCGAACAGGAAGGTGGGCGCGGCGTCCAGGTACATACGGCGCGCAGAGGCCAGCAACTCCGTGTAGCGCCTGCCCTCTGTCTTTGACAACTGCGCCAGCGTCGGCTCCAGGCTGCCGGCCACATGCAGCGCTTCGGGGGCAAAGATGCGGCCCTCGCCGGGTTTAGAGGCGTGCGCGTGATAGGTGGTGGTGGGGCGGGCGGCTTCCAGTTGGGGGGCGGGCAAATCCAGCCGCTCGTGCAGCGCACGGAAAATCTGGGGCATGGTGACCACCGTGGGGCCGCTGGAGAAATCCTCGTAACCCAGCGCGGCCTTGCCACCGGGCCGCTCCAGGGCGTCCAGCACGGTCACCTGCGCCCCAGCCTGGGCCAGCCGCAGCGCCGCCGCCAGCCCCGCGAAGCCCGCGCCGATCACCGCGACGTGTCTGGGAGCGTTCCTCAAGCCCGCGTTTTCCTGTTGGTCCTGCCATTCATGCCCTGAAGATAGTGCGGACTGTGGGGCAGGGCAGTCACTTTTGCACGCTGATGGAGATGGCAGCCGTGCTGCTGGAGTAGGCAGCCTGCCGAGGGTTAATCCTCTCCTCCTTCACCTTGCCTATACTCCCGCCCCTTCCAGACCACCCGACGCCGCGCCGCCCGCAGGTACACCGGCAGCGCCAGCAGCGGCGTGACTGGCCCCAGCAGCCCCTCCAGCACGTCGGCGGGGGTGCGGCGGCCCGCGATCAGGGCGACGGCGGTTCGTTCCAGCAGGCCCAGCACGCGCAAAGCCCGCGCCCCCGGCACAGACCACCCCAACACAGGCAGCAGCCACGGCAGCGTGTACACCGCCAGATGGGCCGCCGCGCTCAGCAGCAGCAGCGGGCGCGAGTGCAGGTGGATGGGCAGCACGTTCTTGGAAAACCCCCGTACCGATTCGGGATACGAGCGGTACATCCGCACGCCGATGGCATTCCGGCCCAGCGCCGAGGCGACCCGGCCCCCACGGGCCTTCAAGCGGCGGGCGAGCTGGGTGTCTTCCAGCAATTCCCGGCGCACCAGTGCGTAGCCCCCGGCGCGTTCCAGCGCGCTTTTGTGAAAGGCCATCACCTGCCCGTTGGCAATGGTGGCGGCGGCCTGCGGCAACGTGATCACCGGGTATGGGAAGTACGACAGCACGGCGGCGTCCACCAGCGGGGTCAGCAGCCGCTCGCCGGGGGTGCGGTTGTTCTGCCGGGGCTGCACGCTCAGCAAGTCGGCGTCGCTGGCCTCCAGCTCGTGCAGCACGGCCCCCAGCGCCCCGGCGTGCCACGTCACGTCCGCGTCGGTGAAGATGAGGATATCGCCCGATGCCAGCACGGAAAGTTGCTGACAGGCCCAGGGCTTGCCGTACCAGCCGGGCGGCAGCGGCTGGCCCCGTACCACCCGCGCGCCCAGCTCAGCGGCAATATTAGCCGTGCCGTCGCGGCTGCCGTCGTCCAGCACGATCACCTCGGCGGCCCCCTGCGCCAGCACGCCGGGCAGGGTGTGCGGCAGGTTGGCGGCCTCATCGCGGGCCGGAATCAGGATGGACACGCGCGGGCCGCCTTCCGGCGTGGGCCGGGGGCGCAGGCGTGGAAAATGCACGGCGTTGATCAGCAGCACCGCCGCCTTGCCCGCCAGCCACGCGAAGGCGAGGGTGTGATAGGCCATCTTGAGAGAGGCGCGAGCGGCGGGCTTCACCGATCCCCCGTGATCAGCGTGAGCAACCGGGAAGGCCAGTCCACCTCATCGCTGTCGCCAGACCGCCCGGTCATCACGCGCAGGTAGCCCGCCAGCGGTTGCTCCGGGTCACTGGAGGCGAGTTCGCTGTCCAGCACGCTCAGCTCGTGGGCCAGCGCCCCGGCCAAGTCGGTGGTGGCCGCCCCAATTCGCAGATAGGCCTCCGGCCACTGTCCGCCGCGCAGGACCACACGCAGGGCCACCGGAACCAGGGGCACGCCCGCCGTTCTGGCGATCCAGGCCGCGCCGGGGTAAAGCATGTTCAATGGGCCGGGAGGCTGCACCGCGCCTTCGGGAAAGACCGTGACCCATGCGCCGCTGCGCGCCATTCGCGCCGCCTCCCGCACCCGGCCCGGCTCCAGCGCGCCCATGCGCCGCAGAAAGGGAAAGCGTTCCAGTTGCCGCGCCACCGCCAGAATGCAGAAGTCCGCGCCCGCGAACCATGCCAGTTCACGCATCACGTAGCCGTCCCACCACGAGTTGTGGTTGGGGGCCAGCACCGCGCCGCCTGTGGGCAGCGAACCGCGCACCCACACGCCGCCCAGCCCGGTTCGCAGGCTGCGGCGAATGCTGTGCTTGAGAACCGGGGTGGCCCAGGGGGCGCGGTCAGGCACGCTTTCCCCTCACCACACGCGCCAGCCCCAGTCCCAGTCCCATCGCCAGCAGGGTGACAGCGGCCTCGGGATAGCGGCCCACCAGCACCAGACCGCCGGGGAGGAAGAAGGCTTCAATAGGGTAGGCGACGGCAAAGTTGATCTGGGCGTCTCCCTTGCGCCCCCGCAACACCTCCGGGCCGATGCGCGTGATGACCCACGAAATTCCGCTGCCCACCACCCACCAGCCCAGAAAATTCTGTAACGGTGCGCCCGCCCAGATGGGATTCGGGTCACTCCACAGCCAGTAACGCTGGGCGGTCATCAGCGGTTCCAGGCCCACGTCCCACAGCGCCAGCAATAGCCCGGCCAGCCACGCCCGCCCGCCAGACAGCAGCAGGCCCGCCAGCGTCAGGGCGAACCAGCCCAGCGGCACCATCAGCGGCACACCCAGGATCAAAGGCTCGGGGGCGGTGGCGTAGGAATAAATGCCGAAGGGAAAGCCAGTGCGGGTGCCGATCACTTCCGCGCTCAGGCCCAGGCCGCAGGCCAGAAACGCCATCAGCCACGAGCGGCCCCAGCCCACGCGCTCGGCGGCGTACAGGAGCGCGCCCACAAACAGCGCTGCCGTACTCGCCAGTCCCAGCACGCCGAAGCCTTCCGGCCACAGCGGCACGGGCACGTGCAGAACGGCGTACAGGGCGATCAGCCACATCCACGGGCGTGTTTCGGAGATCAAAGTTCGCGTTCGCTGTTGGAGAACTCTGGAGAATTCTGGACCCAAAGCGTCACCCGCCAGTGCCAGCACCCCGGAAAGCGGCACGCCGACGGCGATCAGCGCCCAGCCTGCACTCCGATCCGTCAGGACCAGCAGCGCACCCGCAAAAGCAATGCCCAGCGCGGCGAAGGCGAGGCCAGTGCGGAGAATGGTGGGGGTCATGGGTGGGTGGGTGGGTGATAGTTGATGGTTGATGGAAAGGGCCTGGGCATCTTGCTGGCGGCTGGGGCCTGCCCGGTGGCCCCCCCTCCCAGCCTCCCCCACGAGGGGGGAGGAGCTAAAAACCCTGGACTCTCAGACCCTTTGACCCTTGGACCGCGCGCCACCCGCCTCACTTCCAGCCCCGCCGCGTCAGATCTTTGACCAGCACCTGCGCGGCGTTGCGCCCACTCGCGCCCATGATGCCGCCGCCGGGGTGGGTACTCGCTCCGGTCAGGTACATGCCTTTCAGGCCCGGCCACTTGTACTGACTGGCCCGCATCCACGGGCGGAAGGAGAACATCTGGTCAAAGCTCATTTCCAGGTGCATGACGTTGCCCCGATGCAAGCCCAGGTTGGTTTCCAGCCACTGCGGTGTCTGCACCAGCTCGCCCACAATCGTGTCGCGCGTGCCGGGGGCGTAATGCTCAAAGGCGTTGAGGATATTCTCGCGCGCCTCAGCGGTACGGGTTTCCCAGCTTCCACTGCTCAGCTCATACGGGTAATACTGCGCCCACAGCCACAGGGCCTCGCCGCCGGGGGGGGCCAGCGAGTCGTCCACGGCGGAAAAACTCATGGCGATCAGGGGCGGGTCTTTCGTCGGCTCTCCGGCCAGATATTGCCCGTAACCCGTCATCAGTTGCTGCTCGTTCTTGATCAGCAGGCCCAGGCCCACGCGGCTGCCGGGTTCGGAGTGGTGGCGGTACTTGACCTGCTCGGACAGCGCGAGACGAAGCACCATGCCGAAGCCGTTGCCCACGCGCACATTTTTGGCGGACTCAGGCACAAATTCGTCTGGCATCGCCCCAGCGGTGGTCAGAATATGCGTCCCGGACACCACGGCGCGGGCGGTGTAGGTGTCGCCATTCTCCAGCCGGATACCCTGCGCTTTTCCATCTTTAACCAAGATGTCCTTGACGGGCGCGTTGATGAAGACCTCGCCGCCATCGGCCTCAATCGCACGTTTCAACGCCTGGGTCAGTCCGCCGCTGCCGCCCTTGGGCCGGGCCACCCCGCCCTCGTGGTACAGCGGGTGCCACAGCAGGAAGGGGGCGCTCAGAGGGTCTGTTGGTGGCGGCCCACTCTGTGCGGCCATCCACGTCAGCGGCGCACGCACGCGCTCGTCGGTGAAGTATTCCTTCGCCACCTCGCCGTAGGGCTTGAGGATGCGCGGCAACTGCTCCATCCAGTCGCGGCCCTTGCCCGAGCTGACCATCATCTTGCCCATGTCCAGCGGGCCGGGCGCGGAGTTAAACAGATCGGCCACGCTGCGCGCAAACGGCGTCCAGTCGTCCAGAAAACGGGTGTACGCCTCGCCCTGACCGGGGAACAGGGCTTCCAGTTCGCGGGCTGTTCGCTGGGCGTCGCGGTGAATAAACCACGGGGTTTCGCCGTCGTAGGCGTGGAACATCGGGTCCACTTCCAGGTAGTGCAGGCCGTGGCGGGTCAGCTCCAGCTCGCGCACCACCGGGGTCATGCGGATCAGGATGTGGGCGCTGCCGCCGTAGTCGAAGCGGTAACCGGGGACCAGCTCCTCGGTACTCACGGCCCCACCGACGATGTGCCGCCGCTCAAACACGCCTACCTTGAGTCCAGCCTTGGCCGCGTAGGCCGCCGTTACCAGCGCGTTGTGGCCCGCGCCCATCACGATCACGTCAAAATCTGGCATTGAGGCAAGTGTGCCATGAAGAGCGTGGGACAGAGGGCCGGAAATATGCCAATGGGCCGGGTGCATGCGGTTTCCCCAAACCTTCACACTGGAGGCGCTGCTTCTGCTGCCTGCTGCCTACCTCACCTGGACCGAGCCTGAAATAAGCGAGTAAGACTCCGGGGACTATCCTGGCCCCATGTTTGGCAACCGCCGCGTTCCCCCCCACATCGTCCTGATCTTCAGCGTGCTGCTGGGAGTCCTGTGCGCGGTGGGGGCCTTCTTCGTCGCCCGTTCGGAAAGCTGGCTGTGGGCCGGAATAGCAGGCGTGCTGGCCGTGTGGTTTATCGTGGACGCTGTGCGCTCCTACGGCTGGAACGAGAACAAGAAGCGGCTGGCCGCCGAGAAACAGGCCGCCGCCCGCTGATACGGATCCCGTCTGTTTCGTTAGCAAACTGGGAAAGCGCCAGTTTGCCAACTCCACGCCCGGAACCCGTTCTTCTCATCCTCGCGTCCGCTCGGATTTCCATCGTTCTGCAAACGATTCAATCGGAGTCCTTACGATTCAACCTTTCTCGCGCCTGAGCCAGAACCGCATCGGCTTAGGCGTCTCTGTTGTCTGGCCCACGTCCTGCCAGCTCATCGTCGTCTGTAAATCAGGCCGTTCGACATAGCCCCGCGCCGCCCAGAAGGCGTTCAGGGGGCGGTAATCCGCAGGCCGGGCCGGGTGGTCTTCTGGCCTCTGCACGGCGCAGAAGGCAGTCACGCCCAGCCCCAGTCGCCTCGCATGGGCCTCGCGCCCGTCGAAAAACGCGTGACCCAGGCCGCGCCCCCGGTATTCGGGCAGCAGCACGCTCTCTCCCAGATACAGCACGTCGGACACGTCAAATTCAGGGGGTTCAAACGGTGCCCGGACCTCCGGTGTCTCATGGATCAGCGGCACGGCGGTACTCGCGCCGACGACCTCCCCGCCGTCGCGGGCCAGGATGATCACGGCGTCACGGGCGGCCAGATAGGTTCGCAGGTATGCCTCCTCGTATTCGGGAGTGCCGCCGTACAGGTAGGGAAACGCACGGAAAACCTGCGTTCGCAGCCGCACCAGATCAGGGATGAAGGGGCGCAGGTCCGGGCCGCTCAGCGCCGTGACGTCCATGTTCAGCCGCCCACCTGCCGGGTCCAGTCCTGAAGGTTGTAGTAGTTGGTCACGCGGGTGATCAGGCCGCCGTGAACCTCGAAGAACGCGCCCACCGGTAGCGCATACTCCTGGCTCTTCGCGGGGGGCAGCCCCTCGTCAGTCTTCAGATACTCACCGTGGATGACGAATTCGGCGGCGGCGCGCAGGCCGTCGGAGCTGGCCATCACAGTCAGGTCACGGGCCTGTTCGCGGTAATGGGTGTCCATGTGGGCCAGAAAGGCGCGGAAGGCGTCCTTGCCCATCTCGCTGCCGCCCTGGTTGATGTCGTGCTGCACGTCGTCGCTCAGCACTTCCAGCATGCCCGCCGGATCACTTGCATTGAAGGCGGCGTAATAGCGGGAGATCAGGTCATGCGTCCTGGCCTGTGGGTTGGAAACTGTAGGGCTGGGAATTGCCGGGCTGGAAGCCGTTGTGCTGGGGCCTGGAGCGGAGGCCGGATCGGGGGCAGAGGCGGGGGTGGAGCCAGACAGATTCATGCTTGCCAGAATAAAGGTGAAGGGTGAAAAGAGGACCCCCGAGCTGTGCTGAGCAGGCCGCCAGGGGCTTGCGTCTCGCCTCATCTTTCCCATCTCTGGTCATCCTGGGGGCACGTTGGGGGCAGGAGGGTGGTCAACGCCCCGTAGACCGCCGCATTCTGCTACTTTAGAGACAATTCAGACCCGTTCCATCACGCGCCGTTGGCCTGCCAGGTCAGGTGCGTGCGTTTCAACTGGAGGTTTCCCGCATGAAATCAATGCGTTACATCGTGACCCGGCCCTGTCTGCAAGAAGGCAGCCTCAGCATCCTGAAATACCTGCAACCCACTTTCAACCAGAGCGGCCCCGCCGTCTTCGTGGACGACAAGGGCGATGAACACAACGTGCAGGTCGATACCGAGCGCGCCCGCATCTGGGGCCTGGGCGGGCTGTACCACGCGCAGCATCTGGGCGTGAACGACGTGTTGACCATTACCAATCTGGCCCCGGCGCGCTATCAGGTGGAGGCCATCGTCAAGCCCTACGCGCCGCCCGTCTCGCCCCGCCGCGAACCCAACAAGGCCCCGGAAACGCGCCGCGTGGTGGTGTCCTCCACCCCCCACGTGCGCGAGGTGCGGATGCAGGAAGTGCCCCAGGCCCAGTCAGCACAGATTCAGTCGGCACAGGCCCAACCCGCAGAAACCCGTTCAGCCGGGCTTGCCGAGGCATCCGAAACTGGCGTGGGCGACGTCCGGGTGACCGAGGTGCGGGCCAGTGCGGCGGAAGCGGCAGCCCAGACGCAGGTGGGCCGCGTCCAGGCCGACCGTGTTCAGGGCAGACCGCCCGCCGAGCGGACCCAGGCCGAGTGGGGCGGCGTTCCCGTTCCCAGCCAGCTCACTTCCAGCCAGCCTGTGCCCAGTGTTTCTACATCCAGTGCATCTGCGCCTGCCGGGTCAGCCGCCACTGCTCAGGCCGTGGCCGCAGGGCCGTCCGCCCCGACGCCGCGCGCCGCCCCCGAAATCCGGCAGGGCGAGGACGCCCGGCAGCCAGCAGCACACCTGGCCGAACTGGCCCACCTGACCGGCTACCGTCTGGACGATCTGGGCGGCGGCGTGCTGAGACTGAAGGCCGAGCTGGGCGCACACGGTTACGCCGTGCTGGTGGCGCTGGACGAGCAGGCCCGGACCTCGCCCGCCTGGAACGAGGAACCCGGCTACCGCGTCATGCTGTGCAATGAGGGTGAAGACCCGCAGGGCGTGTCCCGCCTGACCCACGAGGCGCTGGCCGCCCTAATCGAACATGCGCGGCTCTCCCCGCTGTCCCCGGTGGACCTGCGCGGGTACTGGAAGGCCGGGCATGTGGACATGGAATCGGCGGCCAGCGTCGCGGAACTGGTCAGCGCGTATCTGGCGCAGCGCGGCGTCTTCAGCTTCGTGCTGCTGACGCTGGCCCAGCAGCCCGCCCACAGCGTGATCAGCGTGCCGCGTCTGGCCGAGAAGCTGGGCAGCGGCGTCAACTACGCCGAACTGGGCAGCATCCTCGAAACCCTGACCCGCGCGCCCTTCCTGGCCCTGACCCCGCTGCCCGGCGGCCAGTTTCTGCTGCGCGTGGGCGTGGCGGACCTCCTGACCGATCTGGCCGAGTATGCCGACGGCGTGCGCCGCCGCGTCCGCACCCCAGCGGGCAGCAGGCCGGAAGCCGCCCAGCGCGAGGGCCTGGGTCTGCGGGCCTAGAGCAGTTCTCCCGCCCCTGACAAAACGCACTGTTTTCCCAGCACCGCGCCTCTACACTGGCGCGGTGATTGCTGTTCCAGACTCCGTTTCCACAGCCATCCCCGAGATTCGCACGGAGCTGCTGGCGTGGTTTGATGCATCGGGCCGTGAGTTGCCGTGGAGGCTGGGCACAGAGGGCGCGCGTGACCCCTACCGCGTGTGGGTGGCCGAGATTCTGCTCCAGCAGACGCAGGTGGCACGCGGCCTGCACTACTATGACCGCTTTCTGGAGGCGTTTCCCAGCGTCCAGGCACTGGCCGAAGCGCCCATAGAGGCCGTGCTGAAAGCCTGGGAAGGCTGCGGCTACTACGCCCGCGCCCGCAATCTGCACCGCGCGGCAAAGGTCATCGTTCAGAACGGTTTTCCCGCCGATTACAGCGGCTGGCTGGCGCTGCCAGGGGTGGGGCCTTACACTGCCGCCGCCGTGGCGAGTCTGGCGTTCGGTGAAGCCCGCGCGGTCAACGACGGCAACGTGCGCCGGGTGCTGGCGCGGCTCTACGGCGAGGCGAGACCGACAGACGCCTGGATTCAGGCGCGGGCCGACGCCCTGCTGTGCCCCGCCCGCCCCGGCGCGTGGAACGAGGCGGTCATGGACCTGGGCGCAACGGTCTGCACGCCCAAGGCCCCGCGCTGCGCCGAATGTCCGCTGTCTGCCCACTGCGCGGCGTTTAAGCGCGGCACACCCACCGCCTTTCCCGCGCCCAAAGTCCGGGCGGCGGCGCGGATGGTGCAGGCGGTGGCCGTGCTGATCGGAGATGAGCGGGAGGCCGTGCTGGAGAGGCGCGAGGGTGGCCTGCTGGGCGGGCTGATGGGCCTGCCGATGCTCGAGTTTGGCCCGCAGCAAACCGAGGTAACAGTGTTGGAAGAACTTTGCGCCCGTCTCGGTGCGCGTCCAGGCGAGTTGCTGGGGCAGGTCCAGCACAGCATGACGCACCGGCAGATCACCCTGCATGTGTACGCGGCGGCCTCTGCACTGCCCCGGCAGACGGTGGCAGACGCGGCGCTGTCCCGGCTGGACCACAAGGCGCTGGAGCTGCTGCGGACACGGCAGGAAAGCCTCTTTGCCGCCCCGCTCATGGACGGTTCATCCGTTTGAAGGACGCCCCGATGTTTTCTGGCGCGCTAAACTACCCCGGTCTATGAAGTCCAAGCCCGCTGCCGCCGCCGTCCGCACGCTTCAGAAAACGCGCAGTGCGGCGCGTGGGGCGCTGCTGTGGGGTTATGAACAAAGGCTGGCCCGCGAGGTGGCGACGGGCGGCAAACTGCCGCGTCACCTGGGCCTGATCCTGGACGGCAACCGCCGCTACGCGCGGGCCGGGGGCATGGGGCTTGAAATGGGACATTCCTTCGGCGCAGACAAGGCGCACGAGGTCTTGCAGTGGTGCCTGGAACTGGGCATTCCCGCCGTGACCATCTGGGTGCTGTCCACCGACAACAACAACCGCGATCCGCAGGAGATCGCGCACATCCTGCGCCTGCTGGAGCGCGAGGCACTGAATCTGGCAGGCGATCCACGCATCCACGCCAATCGGGTCAAGGTCCGGGCCATCGGGCAGCACAGCAACTTTCCGGGGCATGTACTGGACGCGCTGCGTGAACTGGAGGAAAAGACCGCCCACTACGACGGCATGCGCCTGAACATCGCCGTGGGCTACGGCGGGCGCGAGGAAATCGTGGACGCGGTCAAGATTCACCTGTCGGCCCAGGCCGCCGCCGGAATGTCGCTGCAACAGGCCGCCGCCGAACTGGCCCCGGACCACATCAGCGCCCACCTGTACACCGCCGATACCCCGGACCCCGATTTCATCATTCGCACCAGCGGCGAGATCCGGCTGTCGGGCTTCATGCTGTGGCAGAGCGTGTATTCCGAGTACTACTTCTGCGACGTGTACTGGCCGGGTTTCCGGCGGGTGGACTTCCTGCGTGCCTTGCGGGATTTTCAGGGCCGGGACCGACGGTTCGGGAAATAACCCCCGCCGGGGGAAGGGCCATTTTCGTTCTCACAGCGCAGAGAATCCTCTACACTTTTTTCTGTGAAATCCGTTCTGCTGAAACCTACCCTGCTGTCTCTCGCCGTCCTGACCACCGCCGTCTCGCTGGGGTCCTGTGCGCCCGCCACGAGCGATTTTGGCGTCAAGATTCCAGCCCCCAGCACTTCTGTGACGGGCAGTCTGGCCACTGGCGACTCCAGCGCCAAGAAACCCGAGTCCAGGTCCCCTCGCTATCCCATCAAAGCAGAGTCTATCTGGACCATCAGCGGCCTGGATCAGAACAACAATGCCCTGAGAAGCAAGATCACCCTGACGGCTGCGCCACCCAGATACCGTAGCGGTGGAGACTGGTACTACGACGGCGACAACGGCTACATCAACCTGTACGAGGTGCAGCAGGGGACGCGTTTTCAGGTCTGGGACATTTCCAATCCAGAGCGGCTGGTGGTCTGTTTCATCCGCCAGTCCTATGACAACGCCCAGACCAGTTACGAGGGCGTGGGGCTGTCCGGCTCACAGGAGGAGATCGACGGCCTGTTCGCTAAGCTCAGCACGGTGTACGGCGGTGATTGCCGCGTGACCCGGAGCTGAGGCAGGTCCTCCGTTACGCCTCGCGCACGCCCGTGACCCAGTAGCGCACGCGTTCGGCGACGTTTTCCATATGGTCGCCGACACGTTCCAGGCTGCGCCCCACCCGCATCAGCATCAGCGCCTTGCTGATGTTGCGCGGGTCTTCAAGCATGTACGTGACCAGTTCGCGCTGAATCTGCTCGTACAGGTCATCGACCTCGTCGTCCATGACGATGGTGGTCTCGGCGCGGGCCACGTCGCGGTCCGCGATGGCCGTCCGCAGGTTCTGGCTCATCTCGCCCAGGCGGGCCAGCATCCGCGCCAGATTGACGTATTTCTTGAGGGCCGGGGCCTGGGCCAGTTCCGCACCGTCTTCGGCCACATGGACCACGTAATCGCCCATGCGCTCGATGTCCGACAGACTTTTCAGGATCAGCGCCACCAGCCGCAGGTCCCGGGCCACCGGCTGATGACGGGCGATGATCCGCAGGCATTCGGCCTCGATCCGGGCCTCCTGGGCGTCGACCTCCAGGTCCAGGGCACGCACTTCTTGCAGCCGCTCAGTCTGTTCGTGCAGCAGCACATCGGCGGCCACCGGCAGCATCTGCTCGACGGTGCCCAGCATGTTCAGCGCGCCGTTCAGGACGCTTCTCAGATCATTTTCAAGCACTTCACGCATGGGAACTCCTGGGGGCGGTCATCACGGGGCAACGTAGCACCCGGCACGTCAGGGGAGGGTCAGGGAGAGGTTGGACGATCTCTGACAGACAGGTGGACAATCTCTGGCAGGCACCTTCCTAGCCCATTCCCCCAACCCCCGGCAGCGTGAAGCAGAAGGCGTTGCGCCCATCCACGCGCGTCGCCCACGCCTGACCGCCCCAGCCGTGGACGACGCTGCGGACGATGTACAGGCCCATGCCGCTGCCCTGGCCGCTGGCCCCCTCTCCGCGCGTGTGGGCCTGGAACAGGCTGTCAGTGTCGGGGATGGGCGGGCCGTGGTCCAGCACGCAGACCTCGGCCCAGGTGCCGCGCCCGGCAGTCTGGACTTCGATGTCCTGGCCCGGTGGACCGTATTTCAGGGCGTTCTCGATCAGGTTGAGCAGCACCTGAAGCAATTTATCGGGATCGGCGCGCACCAGATGATCGGGGCCGAAGCTCAGGCGCGAACCACGCGCGGTCAGTTCGCTGTCCAGCAGACGTTCTGCGCGGGCAAACGCCTCGGCCAGCGGCAGGGTGCGGGCGCGGGTGGGACGGAAGCCCACGGCCAGATCCTCTACCAGCCGGGCCAGCCGCCCGGTTTCCTGCAAACCCTGACGCACGAAATTCTGCGACAGCTCGCGCGGCATGTCGTATTCCAGCGCCTCCAGCACGCCGCGCAGGGCCGTGACCGGGGTGCGGAACTCGTGCGAGAGGACGGCAGTGGCCTCGCGCAGTTCGGCCTCGCGGCGGTGGTGTTCGGTGATGTCCTCGACGATCAGGGCCGAGACCTCGCCGTCGCGGGTGGCCGTGCAGCGCAGGGTGCGCCCGCCCACCTCCAGTTCCAGCTCGCCGCCGCGCTCGATCAGGGCTTCGAGGGTATGCCGCCGCACCACCTCCAGCACCGGACGACCCGCTGCCCGCGCCCCCGTGACGCCCCACAGCCGCGAGGCCGCCGCGTTGATGCGGACCACGGAACCATTCCGCGTCAGCAGCACCGCCTGCGGCAGCGCGTCGATCCAGAAGTCCGGGACCGTTCCGGGGGTTGCCGTCATTTCGCCCCGGCCCACGGGCGCATGCGGTAGCCCTTGCCGCGCACGGTTTCCAGAAAGGCGGGCTGGCCCACCGTCTCGCCCAGGTGAGCGCGCAGTTGCGTGACGTGCTGGTCCACCGTGCGCTCGCCGCCCAGAAAATCCGCGCCCCACACCCGGTCCAGCAACTCCGTGCGCGAGTAGACCCGCCCGGTGTGCTGGGTCAGGAAGGCCAGCAGGTCAAACTCACGGCGGGTCAGGTTCAGTTTCTGCCCGGCCACGCGGGCCTCTGCGCCGCCCATGTCGATGGCCAGCGGGCCGTTGGTCAGGGTCTCGGGCGTATCCGGCTGGGTGCGCCGCAGCAGGGCGCGCACGCGGGCCACCAGTTCGGCGGCGGAAAAGGGTTTGGTCAGGTAATCGTCCGCCCCGGTTTCCAGGCCCTCCACGCGCTCGGCCTCGGCAGCGCGGGCGGTCAGCATCAGCACCGGCAGGCGGCGCAGCTCGGGAGCGTCGCGCAGGCGGCGCAGGAAACTCAGGCCACTCTCGCCGGGCAGCATCCAGTCCAGCACCAGGGCGTCGGCCCCCTCCAGCGCGTCCAGCGCTCCCGCCGTGGAGGCCAACGCCGTGACCCGCAGTCCGGCGCGCTCCAGGTGAAACCGCAGCACATCCCGTACGGTTTCCTCGTCCTCGATGACAACGACGTGGCTCATTGCCCTTCATTCTGACCGCTCAGGTCAGGGGGATGTCAGGCGTGGGCAGCAGGGCGGCGAATGAATCGGGCCATCCCTTCCTTTTTTGCCCCCTCCCCTGTGCGTTACCCTGCATGGGCCGCGCTCCGGGCATGGAGCGAGAAGGCCGTGACCGGGCACACAGCGCCATCCCTCTCCAGGCCGTTCTGTGAGACGCCGCCCGGCACGCAAGGAGCCTAGACATGCAAAAGTTTTATACCTCTGAATCGGTCTCGGAAGGCCACCCGGATAAACTTGCAGACTTCATCTCAGACAGCATTCTCGATGAATTTCTGCGCCAGGAGCCGGGCAGCCGGGTGGCGGTGGAAACACTCCTGACCACTGGCATGGCCGTGGTGGCGGGCGAGGTCCGCGCCGAGACCGCCCATGTAGACATCCAGAAAACCGTGCGCGAGGCCGTCAAGACCGTGGGCTACACCCGCGCCGACTACGGCTTCGATGCCGAGTACAGCGCCGTGCTGGTGGCCATCCACGAGCAGTCGCCGGAAATCGGGGCAGGCGTGGACACCTCCGAGGAATGGCGTGAGATGACGCCGGGGGAGCAGGCCGATCCTAAGAACGCCCACAGCCGCATCGGCGCGGGCGATCAGGGCCTGATGTTCGGCTACGCCACCGACGAGACGCCGGAGCTGATGCCGCTGCCGATCAGTCTGGCGCACGCGCTGACGCGCCGCATTGCCGAACTCCGCAAGGACGGCACGCTGCCCTACCTGCGGCCCGACGCCAAGGCGCAGGTCACCGTGGTGCGCGACGGCGAACCGCATGAAGGCGGCGCGGTCAGCGTGGATACCGTGGTCATCAGCACCCAGCACGACGAGGACGCCACCCAGGCGCGGATCAGGGCCGACATGCTGGAACATGTGATTAAAGCCGTGATTCCCACCGAACTGCTCACGGCGGAAACCAAATACTTCATCAATCCCAGCGGACGTTTCGTGATCGGCGGGCCACACGGCGACACGGGCCTGACCGGGCGCAAGATCATCGTGGACACCTACGGCGGGGCCGTGCCACACGGCGGCGGGGCATTCTCGGGCAAGGATCCCACCAAGGTGGACCGCTCGGCGGCGTATTACGCCCGTTACATCGCCAAGAATCTGGTGGCCGCCGGTCTGGCCCGCCGCGCGCTGGTAGAGGTGGCCTACGCCATTGGCCGCGCCCACCCGGTCAGCCTGCGGGTGGACACCTACGGCACGGGGACGCTGAGCGACGAACATCTGGCCGAACTGGTCAGCGCCCACTTCGACGCCCGCCCACAGGCGATCATCGCGCAACTGGACTTGCAGCGCCCGATCTACGCCCAGACCGCCGCCTATGGTCACTTCGGACGCCCGGAATTTCCCTGGGAGCAGACCGACAGGGCCGGGGGACTGCGGCTGGCAGCACAGGGACCAGAGGCACAGCCCGCCGGGGTCTAAAGACTTTTCGCCCAGTCATCTCCAGCCCTCTCCACTGCGGGGGGGCTTTTTCAGGTTCTGGTTTGAATGGCAATGGATGGGGCGGAGAACCGGTTACTGCCTCAGTTTCGCGTACTCCACGGCCACCCGCGCGGCCACCGCCGCGTTGTGCCGCACGAGGGCGATATTCGTTTCCAGACTGCGCCCGCCCGTGATTTCCACGATGCGGCCCAGCAGGTACGGCGTGGTGTCCTTGCCCGTCAATCCCAGCGCGTTCATATCCGACAGCGCCTGTTCGATCTGCCCGGCCATCTCCTCGGCAGGAATCTCGGCTTCTTCGGGAATGGGGTTGGCGAGCATCACGCCGCCGCCGATGCCCAGGCTCCATTTGGCGTGCAGCACGCGGGCGGCCTCGGCCTCGTTCACCACGCTCAGGGGCGAGGCAAAACCGCTGCGGCGCGAATAAAAGGCAGGGAATTCATCGCTGCCCAGCGTAATGGCCGGGATGCCCTGGGTTTCCAGCACTTCCAGCGTCAGGCCGATGTCCAGAATGCTCTTGACACCCGCGCTGACCACACAGACATCGGTACGGGCCAGTTCCAGCAGGTCAGCACTGATGTCCATCGTGTCGCCTGCGCCCCGGTGGACACCCCCCGTGCCGCCCGTAGCAAATATGCGAATGCCCGCCAGCGACGCGATCCGCATGGTGGAGGCCACCGTCGTCGCGCCGTTCTGTCCCAGGGCCACCGTCACGGGCAGGTCACGGGTGCTGATCTTCTGCACGGATTTGTCGGTGGCCAATTTTTCCAGCTCGTCGGGCGTCAGGCCCACTTTCAGGCGTCCGCCCAGCACGGCAATCGTGGCGGGCGTCGCGCCGTTGTCGCGCACGATCTGTTCCACGCCGCGCGCCATTTCCACGTTCTGCGGGTAGGGCATCCCGTGGCTGATGATGGTGCTTTCCAGCGCCACCACGGGCCTGCCCGCCTTCAGGGCGGCGGCGACTTCGGGGGTCAGATCCATCAGGGCGGCGACTTCAGGGGGAATGGGGTGGAGTTTCATGCCCCACAGGGTACGCGAGGCCAGTCGACAGCCGCTGCCGCACCGCCGCCCGCGTCAGGTCCGGTACCACCGTCTGCGCGCTTTCCACCGTCAGGGCCGCCGCCGCGTGGCCCTCGCGCGCCGCGTCCAGCAGGGTTTCCCCGGCCAGCAGCGCGGCCAGAAATGCAGCTAGCATGGCATCCCCGGCCCCGGTCACGTCCTGCACATCGGCAGACAGAGCAGGCAATTCATCAGTTCCGCCTGCGGTGGACAGCAGACTTCCGCGCACGCCGCGCCGCACCCAGACCACTTCCACGCCGCGCCCGTGCAGGTTCAGTGCTGCCTCGCCAATGGCTGCCGCTTCGTCCGGTACTTCGGTCCCCACCAGGGCTGAGAGTTCGGCCAGATTGGGTGTGACAGCCCAGGGTGCGAATCCGGCGTCCAGAACGGGCAGCAACCGCACCGCCTTGGGGACGCTGACCGGCTCGAAGATCACCCGCGCACCGCCCGCCCGCGCCAGCAGATGCTCCAGCGTGTCGGGGGGCAGATTGCCGTCCGCGACGATGTAGGCCGCGCCGCACAACAT
This sequence comes from Deinococcus marmoris DSM 12784, assembly GCF_000701405.1. Taxonomy (GTDB): domain Bacteria; phylum Deinococcota; class Deinococci; order Deinococcales; family Deinococcaceae; genus Deinococcus; species Deinococcus marmoris. The sequence continues at coordinate 9,781 of NZ_JNIV01000005.1, read as the reverse complement.
GCTTTCCCGCCCAATCAAAACCGATGGGATCAGAGCGTCCATGATTTCCATCGCCGCCACCGCGATCAGCAATTCGCCGCCGCTGTCCAGCACCGCCGTGTATGTTCCCGTGGCGTGTTCCAGCACGCGCAGGACAGGCGACACGTCCACGCCCGCCTCCGCCGCCTGCCGCAGCAGGCCGTCGCCCAGCGGGTCCGTTCCCACCGCCGAGAGCAGGGCCACGCACACGCCCAGGCGGGCCAGATTCTCGGCCACGTTGCGGGCCACGCCGCCGGGAGTCTGCGCGGCGCGGCCCGGATTGCTGGTGCCGGGCACGGCGGGGGCCAGCGTCTGCACCTTGAGGTCCATATTCGCGCCGCCGACGGCGATGACCTGGGGGGAAACAATGGAAGGCATCTGCCCGGTATGGTAGCGGGGAGGGGACGAACGCGCGGCCAGCAGACCCAGGAGATATTCAATCTCACGGTAAATCATGAGCCATACTGGAGTCATGACCAAGACCTGGACCCTGGAAGAGGCGAAGGCGCATTTCCAGCAGCTTGTCGAGGCGGCGCAGGACGAGCCACAGCTCATCATGCAGGGCGATGTTCCCCTGGTCACGGTGCAGCGTGTACGGCCCGCCCAGCCCAGTGCCAGCAGCGCCCTGGAAACCATCGTCGGTGATTTCGACTGGAGTGACCTGCCAGACGAGAAGCTGTTCGAGCGTCATCCCAGCCCCGGACGCCCCACCGATCAGTGAGTGTTCCGCTGCGGCGCGTCCTGCTGGACACCAATGTGATCAGCGAACCCACCCGGCCACGCCCCAGTCCGTCGGTGCTGGCATATCTTGCCGCCCTTGCGCCCAATGAGGTCTTTCTCAGCCTGCTGACGCTGGGTGAACTCGAAACCGGCATTCTGCTGGCCCAGGACCCACGCCGCGCCGTTAAATTGCGCCGCTGGCTGGACCATCAGATCAAACCCGCCTATAGCGAACGCCTCCTGACGCCTGATGACGCTGTAGTCCGCCGCTGGGGAGAGTTCATGGCCCTGCCTGCTGTGCGGGCACGGCAAAGCGTCGCTGTAGACGCGCTCATTGCAGCGACAGCTTCGGTTCACCGACTCAATGTCGTGACCCGCAATCAGGGTGACTTCAGTGTTTTTCCGGTGGACAGTTACGATCCCTGGACATATGCCACGGACTGACCCCGTGGCTGTCCTGATGGTACTTCGGCGCTCATCAGATACGATGCAATTTCTAGAAGAGTCGCGGGTACGGACTTTGAGGGAAGGGACGCAAGTCGTGTGGCCGGGGGTCTGGCTGACAAAATTCGTTGACCCCTCATCCACCCCCTCCCCAGCCCACCGCCCACGCCAAAGCGTCACACGCGCTACACTGCCGGGCAATGGATGCCAAGGTAATTGTGGTCACGTCGGGCAAGGGTGGCGTGGGAAAAACCACGACCACCGCGAACATCGGAGCGGCTCTCGCCAAGCTGGGAGAGAAGGTCGTGGTGATCGACGTGGACGTGGGTCTGCGAAATCTGGATGTGGTGATGGGGCTGGAATCGCGGGTGGTCTTTGACCTGATTGACGTGCTGGAGGGCAAGTGCCGCATGAGTCAGGCGCTGATCCGCGACAAGCGCGTCGAAAACCTGCATCTGCTGCCCGCCAGCCAGACCCGCGACAAGGATGCCCTGGACCCCGAAGTGTTCAAGGAAGTGGTGCGCGGCCTGATCGAGACCGAGGGCTTTGACCGCGTGCTGATCGACTCGCCTGCCGGGATCGAGTCGGGGTTCCGCACGGCTGCGGCCCCGGCCACGGGCGCGCTGGTGGTCGTCAATCCCGAGGTTTCCAGCGTGCGCGACGCGGACCGCATTATCGGCCTGCTGGAAGCGCAGCAGATCAACGAAATCCGGCTGGTCATCAACCGCCTGCGGCCCAAGATGGTTGCCAGCGGCAACATGCTGTCTGAGGCCGATATTCTGGACATCCTGGGGGTCAAGCCGATTGGCGTGGTGCCCGAGGACGAGGGCATCATCGTGTCCACCAACATCGGCGAACCCGCCGTGCTCGGCAAGACCCGCGCGGGCGAGGCGTTCATGGCCACCGCCCGCCGCCTGAAAGGTGAAGACGTGCCGTATCCCAAATTCGATGTGGAGGGCGGATTCATGGCCGCCCTGCGCCGCCTGTTCGGGGGGGCCTGACATGTTTTCCTGGCTCAAGCGCGGGCGCACCAAAGAAACCCTGAAAGACCGCCTGGAACTGGTGCTGGCCTATGACCGCGCCCAGATTCCCCCCGGTAAGGTGGAAGCCCTGAGAAACGATCTGCTGGAAGTGGTCCGCAAGTACTTCCCCACGGGCCAGAGCAGCATCGAGATCGAGCAGCGCGGCGACATGGTGGTGCTGCTGGCGAACATTCCCATCGACGAGAACGCGCAGGGCCGCAGCAAGCCTTAAACGCCCTGATGACCGCTCAAGGAGAGCCGCCAGACGACTGAGGTCTGGCGGCTCTCTTCTGATTTTTGGAGAGGGTGAGCGCGGGGCCAACCTACTTGTCCGGCAGACCCCGGCTCCAGAACACGCCCAGACCCACGCCCAGCGCTATGCCAATGGCCGCACCCACGGCCAATCCCAGATCGGTGGCCGCGCCCAGCAGCATACCCAGGCCAACGCCCATCACCAGCCCAGACACCCACGCCTCCCGTCTGTTCTTAAACTTCATGCCTCCCACTATGCTCTTGCAGGTACGGTAAACGTCAGACCGTTTCACGCGGAGGCGGCTCGGCGCGCAGGGCCACTCTGCGGCTCCAGCGCCCGCCCCCCCACAGGGCCGCCGCCAGGGCCAGCAGCCCCAGCACCGTCAGGATGCTCAGCAGCCGCACGGTCTTGAGTTGCAGCGGGTACAGGCCCAGCTCGGTCAGCATCGGCTCGTCCACGTACCGCAGACCGTCCGCACCGGTTTCGGGCAGAAAGACGGACGCGTTGCGGATGATCAGGTCCTGTGGGCTGCCGATGCGGGTGCCGCTCGGCCCCTGTGCCCCGGCCTCATCCCCAAAAAGACCGGCCTGTGCGGCAGGGGCCGGGCGCAGCAGTTGCACCGACTGGGCCTGCGCGCCCAGCCACAGCCCGATGACCAGGGCCACGGCGGCCAGACCGACACAGACGGCGGCCAGCCTGTTTAGGACGGTGGTTCTGTTCATGCAGCCCTCCTATATACCGGCTCAGGGCTGGGAGGCGATGAACTTGAGGCTGATCGGCAGGGTATTCCCCACGCGTCCCGCCTTGATCGCCGGGTGCTGCACGCCGTAATCGCTGAGCAACACATTCATCTTGAGCGAAACGGCCAGCGCGTCGCCGGGAATCTTCATGCCCTTGGTCACGTCGTTGGCGGGGGTCAGCTTGACGCGGGCGGTGGTGCTGACCGGTTTGGTCACGCCGTTCATGGTCAGGGTGCCGCTGACCTTGTAGTTGTCGCCGCTGACCCAGGACACCTGGGTGGTCTTGAAGCGGATGGTGGGGTTGGCGGCGAAGTTGAACCAGTCCTTGCTGACCATGTGGCCGTCGCGCGCGGCCACGCCAGTCTTGATCGATGCCCCGTCCACTGTCAGATCGGCGCTGCCCATTTTGGCCGCCGCATCGAAGGTCACGGTGCCGCTGATCTTGTTGGTAATCGCCGTGAAGTTCTCGATGTCGGTCTCGTTCTCGGCGGTCATCACGTTCACGTTGTCCAGATCGGTCACGGCGTATTTGACGGGGGCGGCGAGGGCGGCGCTGGCGAGCAGCAGGGCGGGCAGAATAAACAGATGACGCATGGTTCTCTCCTTTGAATAGGGGACGGATGGCGGGGGCGTATCTGCTTTACGGGGCTGGAAACACAAAGGTTCAATGGCACGTTTGGGCCTCGCGCCGTTCCCACCACCCCCGCCCCCGCGTGCCGTAGCCTGAATGCGTGAGGGAAGCATTCAAGTACGATCTGCGTTTTCCGCTGGTGATCCTGGCCCTGCTGCTCGTGGGCCTGATGACCGTCAGCACCGCCGCCCTGTCGCCGCGTGCCGCACCGGGGATTTTTAGCAAGCAACTGATCGGGGTAGGGCTGGCCGCCGTGCCGCTGGCGCTGCTGTGGTGGGCGGGGAGAGACCGCATTTACCGCGCCGCGCCGTGGGTCTACGGGGCCGCCCTCGCCTTGCAGGCCAGCACGTTTGTCATTGGCCGCGAGGTTAACGGTCAGCGCAACTGGATCGAGATCGGCCCGCTGCAATTCCAGCCGCTGGAAATCCTGAAGTTCGCGCTGATCCTGATGCTGGCGGTGGCCCTGCGCGCCGGGTACAGGGGGCTGAAAACCTATCTGCGGGCCTTCACGGTCTTCCTGCCCGCCGTGGGGCTGGTGGCCGTATCGGACATCGGCGGGGCGCTGGTCCTGAGCGTGATCTTCGGGGTGATGCTGCTGGCCGCCCGCATTCCGTGGTGGCACGCGCTGCTGGCGGCGATGCTGGTGGGCGCTGCCGTGCCCACGGTGCTGTACCCACGTCTGGAGCCGTACCAGCAAAAGCGGCTGACCATCTTCCTGGACCCCTACCAGGACCCGCGCGGGGCGGGGTATCAGGTGATTCAAAGTACGATTGCTGTCGGTTCGGGCGGGATACAGGGCAAGGGCTACAAGCAGGGCAGCCAGTCGCACAACGGCTTCTTGCCGGAAGCGCACACCGATTTCGCCTTCAGCACCTGGGCCGAGGAACAGGGGCTGGTGGGGGGAGTCGCGGTGCTGGCACTGTACGGTCTGCTGTTCTGGGGGCTGGCCGGGATGGCGCACGCCTCGCCCCGCTTGCAGGACCAGATTCTGTTCGCAGGCGTGCTGGGGCAGATTGGTTTTCAGGCCCTGGAAAACATCGGCGCGGCGCTGGGCGTGCTGCCGCTGACCGGGATCACGCTGCCGCTGATCAGCTACGGCCTGAGCAGTCTGGTCAGCACGCTGGCGACGCTGGGCCTGGTCTACGTGATCTACCGGGACCGCTTCGAGGGATCGATCTGAACGCCACAGGACAGGCCGGGCCGGACGGCAAAAGACGGGGCAGGCCAGCGTGACCGTCACGCCTGTCTCTCCCCCATCTTCCCCGCTGCGCTTATCGGGGGCGCAACTGGGATTGATCGCCTCCAACTTTCTGATGTGGGGCGGGTTCTTCGCCGTGATTCCCCTGATCACAGTGCATTTCGCCGGGTCTGTGGAATCCGGCGGCCTGGGCTGGGCGGCGGCCAGCGTGGGGCTGGTGCTGGGGCTGCGGCAACTGACGCAGCAGGGATTGACCGTGCTGGGCGGGGCCTGGGCAGACCGCGTGGGTCCCAAGCCGCTGATCCTGGCCGGATGCGTGCTGCGCTCGCTGGGCTTTGCGTGGATGGCCTTCAGCGGCACGCTGCCGGTCCTGCTGGCCTCGGCACTGCTGGCGGGGATCGGGGGCGGGTTGTTCGACGCGCCCAAGAACGCCGCGATTACCGCCGTGACCCAGCCGGAACACCGCACGCAAATGTTCAGTCTGGCCAGTGTCTCCGGCAATCTGGGGATGGTGACCGGCCCGCTGATCGGGGCGGCGCTCTTGGGGCTGGGCTTTCAGGTGGCGGCGCTGGCCTCGGCGTGCGTGTACCTGCTGGCCGCCGCCGTGATGGGCCTGACCCTGCCGCATGTGCGCCCACCCAGCCGCCCGGCGGGCAGCGGCATGGCCGGACTGCGCGCCGCCGCTGCCAACGCCCCGTTTCGCCGCTTTACCCTGGTGCTGATCGGCTACTTTCTGCTGAGTACACAGATCAACGTGGCGGTGACCCTCAAGGCGATTGCGCTGGCGGGACCGCAGGCCACCGGGCCGCTGTACGCGGTGTCGGCGGGGCTGGCGGTGGCGCTGCAATACCCGCTGCTGCGGCTGGCCGAGCGCTACCTGCGCGTCCGCACGGTGCTGACGCTGGCGGTGGGCGCGGTGGGCGTGGCGCTGGGGCTGATGGCGCTGGCCGACAGCTTCGGGGCGCTGCTGCTGTGCGTGGGGCTGTACAGCCTGGGCACCATGCTGGTCTACCCCACCCAGCAGACCCTGACCGCCCGTTTCGCCCCCGCCGGGCAGGTGGGCAGCTACTTCGGTTTCAGCGCCATCAGTCTGGGCGTGGGCGGGGCGCTGGGCAGCGTGCTGGGCGGCTGGCTGGTGGACACGGGCGCGAGCATAGGTGTGCCTGCCCTGCCCTGGGTTCTCCTGGCGGCCACAGGACTGGTCACGGCCTGGGGCCTGCGCTGGGCACTGCGCGATCTGGCCCCGGCTGTGCGCTGAAGCACCCGGCAATTCCGTACCACATAGAGAAACCGCCTGACACCCTCAATTTTGGGGCGATCAGACGGTCTATTTATCAGACGCTCAGTTCTGCTTGACTTCCGCCAGCAGCTTGCCCAGTTTCTCGGTGTCGGCGGCAAAGCCCCGGATGCCCTCATAGAGCTTCTCGCCGGCCATCGCGTTGCTGGCGAGGCTGTAGCGGAACTGGGCCTCGGTGATCTTCTCTTCCTTCTCGGACCCCAGTCCCTCATTCAGCTTGACTTCCAGTTTGCCGTTGTCGGCGGCCAGTTCGCCCAGCAGTTGCGGGCTGATGGTCAGGCGGTCACACCCGGCCAGGGCCTCGACCTGCGCCGCACTGCGGAAGGACGCGCCCATGATGATGGTCTTGTAGCCGTGCGATTTGAAGTGGTGGTAGATCTCGCGCACCGACTGCACGCCGGGGTCTTCATCCACCGCGTAATCCTGGGTGCCGGTGGACTTCTTGTACCAGTCGGTGATGCGGCCCACGAAGGGCGAGATCAGGTAGGCCCCGGCCTGGGCGCTGGCAATCGCCTGCTCCAGATTGAACAGCAGGGTGATGTTGCAGCGGATGCCCTCACCTTCCAGAATCCGCGCGGCCTCAATGCCTTCCCAGGTGGCCGCCAGCTTGATCAGAATGCGGTCCTTGCCCACCCCGTTTTCCTCGTACAGCGCGATCAGGTGGCGGGCGCGGGCCAGCAGCGCGTCCTGATCAAAGGACAGCCGGGCATCCACCTCGGTAGACACGTTGCCGGGCACGATTTTGGTCAGCTCTGTGCCGACGCGGACGGTCAGCTTGTCGATCACGTCGTCCACGCTCTCGCCGGACTTCAGCCAGCCGCGCGCCTCGTCCATCAAGCCGCTGTAGCCCTCGAGCTGGGCAGCCTTGAGGATCAGCGACGGGTTGGTGGTGCAGTCCTGCGGCTCATATTTCTTGATGGCCTCGATGTCGCCAGTATCGGCAACAACGACGGTCACGGCTTTAAGCTGTTCGAGTTTATCGGTGGCAACTGCGGTTTGACTGGGGTTCATGGTGAAGCCTCCTGTGGGAGTGGGCGAATCGGGTTGGGCCTGACGCGCACATCGGTTCGCGCCTTCAGGTCAGCACCCTTCAATATGGAACCTGGCCTGCCCCACAGTATGAATCACGGCGGCGACAGTCCTTCATTCAGGAGCTTTGATTCAGGGATTGCGTCACAGCCCCCATACCAGCGCGATCACTGGCGCGCCCACCGCCACCACGATCACTTCCAGCGGCAGACCCACCTTCCAGTAGTCGCTGAATTTATAGCCCCCTGGCCCCATGACCAGCGTGTTGCTCTGGTGGCCGATGGGGGTCAGGAAGGCGCTGCTCGCGGCCAGCGTCACGGCCATTAAAAAGGCGTCGGGGTTCGCCCCCAGCCCCTGCGCGATGGTCACGGCGATGGGGGCGGTGATCAGCGCGGCGGCGGCGTTGTTGATCACGTCGGACAGGGTCATGGTCAGCACCATCACCAGGATCAGCACAGCCATGGGCGGCCAGTCGGCGGCCACGCCCAGCACGCCCTCGGCGATCAGCTTCGCGCCCCCGGTGCTGGACAGCGCCGTGCCCACCGGAATCAGGGTGGCCAGCAGCACCAGAATGGGCCACTCGATGCTCTCGTACACGTCGCGCAGGTTGATCAGGCGCAGCAGCAGCATCAGGGTGGCGGCGGCGGTAAAGGACACCGCCACAGGCAATAGGTTGAGGGTGGCAGCGATGATGGCCACCAGAAAAATGCCGCCGGTCAGCAGCATTTTGCGCCCCTGCCCGGCGGGGACCATGTCCAGCGGGCGCTCGCGCAGCGGCAGGCAGCCCAGGGTGTTCAGGGCTTCCTCGATGGAATTGCGCGGCCCGTGCATCAGCAGCACGTCCCCGGCCTTAAATTTGGCATTGACCAGCCGCTCGCGCAGGCGCTGGCCCTGGCGCGACACCGCGATCAGGTTGATATTGAAACGCTGGCGCAGCCGCAGGCTCACGGCACTCTGGCCCACGATGGGCGACAGCGCCGTGACCACCACCTCCGCCAGCGTCACGTCGTCGGAGGCCAGTTGCTCGGGGGTGATCGTCTCGTTGCCCACCAGGGTGAGTTGGCCGTCTTCCACCAGCTCGGTCAGGCGGGCGGCGTTGGCTTCCACGATCAGCACGTCGTCCGGTTGCAAGACCGTGAACGGCGTGGGAAAGGGCCGCTGCGACTCGCCGCGCACCAGCGAGACCACCTGCACGCCCTGCACCTTGCCCAGGTCCATGACGCGCTGCCCGGCCAGGGCGCTTTCCGGCGGCAGGCGCACCTCGGTCATGTAGTCGGCCATGCGGTACAGGTCCGCGCGGTTCTCGCCGGACACCCGCTGGGGCAGCAGCCGCCAGCCGAAGAGGGCCAGATAGGCGATGCCCGCCACCGCCACCGCCCCGCCCACCGCCGTGAAGCTGAACATGTTGTAAGCCTCGCCCAGCAGCTCCCGGCGCAGGTTGGAGATGATCAGGTTGGGCGGCGTACCGATCAATGTGGTCATGCCGCCCAGCAACGAGGCGAAGGCCAGCGGCATCAGCAGCGAACTGGCCGAGCGGCCCGCACGGTTGGCCAGCGTGATCGCCACCGGCAACATGATCGCCAGCGCGCCCACATTGTTCATGAACGAGCTGAGAACGGCCACCACGACGCACATCACCAGAATCTGCGTGGTCATGCCGTTGCCCACCCGGCCCAGGTTGCGGACCAGGATATTGACCAGCCCGGTCTTTTGCAGCGCCTGACTGATCACCAGCACGGCGGCCACCGTGATCACGGCGGGTTCGGAAAAGCCCTTGAAGGCGTCGTTGCCCTTGACCACGCCGGTCAATGTGAGGGCCAGCAGCGCCAGCATCCCCACCACGTCGTAGCGCCATTTGCCCCACACGAACAGCACCAGCGCGCCGATCAGGGTGGCGAAGACGAGAAGTTGGGGGGTGGTCATGGATGAATCCTGACAACTTGGTAAGAAGGGGAAAGTGGCATGAAGTGCGCGCATTTTAGAGGCGGGGGCGCGGGCAGGGTGTTTGGGTGGTGTTTATGGAGAGACTTTGGAGCCAGGGGTTTTGGGGTAGCTCCCACGGTTTAACCCCTCCGGCGCTACGCGCCACCTCCCCTGAGAGCGTGTTTATAAAGGTTCGACGGATGGGTCGAGGCGACGGAGCATCAGGCGAATGTTGGCGAGATAGCACCAGGAAGCGGAGGTATGGCAGCGGCCTTCGTAGTCCCGGCTCAGCCGACGTGAGCGCGTCAACCACGCCAATGAGCGTTCCACCACCCAGCGACGGGGCAGCACCTGAAACCCTGTGGCCCTGTCACTGCGTTTGATGATTTCCAGTGTCCAGCCCAGTGTTTCCAGCGTCCAAGTGACCAGCTTGCCCAGATAACCACCATCGGCCCAGACATGACGGAGGCGCACAAAGCGCCTCCGTGCGTACCACAGCGTCATTT
>NZ_KL370780.1:50727-100123 GCF_000701405.1 Deinococcus marmoris DSM 12784 | reverse complement strand
GTTCTCGCTGCCCAGACACTGCCCGACAGGTATGAATGCTGGCCTGATCCACGAAGACCAGAGTGGGACAGACGGGATCGGCGTGCTGGGCCAGGGTCTCCAGAAAGCCCACGGTGTCTTGGCCGGTGGTATTGCCCTCAATCTCACGGTACTGGACTTCGCCACTGGCGAAGTCCACGACCCCCATCAGGTTCAAGCGGGCCGTGATGCCCCGTGCTTTGGAAGTCGGGACTTCCATCGGTTGCCCAATGGCGGACCAGGTGTATATGTTGGGTTGCGTCAGCCATACCGCAGACTCGTCCAGAAAGAGCAGTCGGAGCAGGCCCATCAAAGCCCCCTTTTTACCGCCTCGAGGTTGGCTTTGAATTCAGCTTTGCCTTCCGGATCGGCCTGTCCGGCCACCACCAGACGAGTGCGTTGCCAGCTCATCCCGGCATGGTGCAACCTTGTGCGCATGGCGGTACGCCCCACGGTGATCCCATACCGCTCGAACACGTAAGCCACCAGGCTACGAGAATTCCAGACCTGTTGACCTGCGGCGATCTGCCGCCCGACATCGGCCATGATGTCGGGCGGCAGTGGGCTGGTTCTTCCCGGATGGACGCGCTCGAAGAGCGCGTCCAGGCCGCCTTGGCGGTAGAGCGTGATGACCTTACGCACACTGTCGGCATTCATGATGCCCAGTCCCTCAATCTGTCGGGATGAGCTGCCAAGATGAGCGTGCCACAGGGCAAAATAGCGCTTGCGTTCACAGGGCAGCACGTCACGGGCGAAGAGCAGGTGTTCAAGCTCCTCAGCGTCTTGTGGGGTCAATTCTGGGTCAAGTCGTCTGATGCCGGAGTCTACACCCGCTAGCTACTTAAGGGACTGAAACTGAAATCCACAGCATGATGACCGTGATGGTCATTGATTTCAACGGCCTTCCCTGTTAAGGGACTGAAACGTGGGCGGGTGTCCTGCTTGGTGTGCTGTGTCATATTTCAACGGCCTTCCCTGTTAAGGGACTGAAACCGCTTCCTGGGGCTGTCTGCTCCAGGTCACGGCATTTCAACGGCCTTCCCTGTTAAGGGACTGAAACGCCATTCCTGCTCGCGGTACAGGGCGGAGTCAGATTTCAACGGCCTTCCCTGTTAAGGGACTGAAACTCAGGCGGGGTTCGCTTCCCTTGCCCAGCGTGTAATTTCAACGGCCTTCCCTGTTAAGGGACTGAAACTTGTCATTCAACACGCCGTCGTACCCGATGTGGTGCATTTCAACGGCCTTCCCTGTTAAGGGACTGAAACCCAGAATCCACGCACTGTCGGGTTCGCTCAGGTATTATTTCAACGGCCTTCCCTGTTAAGGGACTGAAACGTGATACTGGGGGCGGTACTTGATCCCCGGCGATATTTCAACGGCCTTCCCTGTTAAGGGACTGAAACCTCGTTCAGACCTACGGCTTCAACGCGCAGGGCTGCCGCATTTCAACGGCCTTCCCTGTTAAGGGACTGAAACCGGTCAGGCATAAACGGAGCGTAATTCTGGACAGATTTCAACGGCCTTCCCTGTTAAGGGACTGAAACACCGTCCCCTGAAGGGCGTACATCTGCTTCTCGGTGGTATGCCAGAACGGCTGTCCCATCGGCTGCGTTCCGCTGGCAGCGGTCAGCACGGGGAGGACACTGCCCGCATACGTGCCGCTGTCGTTGCCCCCCGGATCGCAATTTCAATGGCCTTCCCTGCTATTGATACCTGCGTAATTTGGGAACAGCTTACCCTGCAGCCATGCCACAGATTTGGCAACCTGAAAGGCTGACCCGTTCCCAACTGGAGGAACGGCGTTTGTTTGCGGAACCCTACATCCGAGAGGACAAGCTCAGTTCCGCACAGCTCGCTGAGCTCTGCGGCGTAGGTTCCAGCACCGTCCGAAAATGGCGTCAACGACTGCGTGACCAAGGTTCACTGGAAGCGACCTTTGCCTCAGGCCCGCCCAGACGTCTCCCGGATGAGCAGATAGCGGATGTGATGGCGCTGCTGCAAGCAGGACCTGATCCACACCTTTACCCCGACCAACGCTGGACCTGTCCCCGAGTGCGGAAAGCCATCGGCCTGAAATTTGACGTCTGGTACCACGTGGATCACCTGAGTCGCTTGCTCCATGCATGGGGGTTCTCACGGCAAAAACCGACGAAGCGGGCAGCAGAACAAGATCAAGAAGCGGTCATCGCTTGGATCGAAACCGTGGTGCCTGAGCTCGAAAAAAAGATGGAAGACGGAGAAACGCTTGCTTTTCTAGACGAAGTGGGTTTCAGCTTGAAACCCACGGTATCGCGGACCTGGGCGCCGTGTGGACAGAGCCCGGTGCTCGACGCCAAAACCAATTGGGACAAGGTTTCGACGATTGGGGCGATCACGACGACAGGCCAGTTTTTACAGCAGACGCATCAGGCCGCCGTCAAAGGCACTCAGGTCATCCAGTTCCTGACCCACCTGCTCCGACATGTGGCTGGGAAGGTCACGGTGATCCTCGACAACGCCAGCATTCACAAAACGAAGGCGCTGAGCGCCTTCGTCGCCGGTGAGGTGTGCCTATCTCTCAAGTATCTGCCGCCGTACTCACCAGAGTTGAATCCCATTGAACTGATCTGGGCCTACGTCAAGCAACACATGTTGGCGAATTTCTGCCCAAAAGATTTGCTCACCTTGAAGTCACGACTGGTTCAGGCGTGGCAGCGTGTTCGGTACCTCAGTAGCTGACAACTTCGTTTTTTAGTCGTCCCAGACGAGAGAGAGATCACTTTCCGGTCTGTCCCTCGACAGAAACGAGAAATGGCGGTGTTTTGAGGTGTGACGCCACCAAAACCCGCCGCTCCACAGGCTACCGAACTCACCGCCCATTTCAAGGCCTGCGTTCCCTCGCTGCGCATCGACACGCATCAGCGTGCCGTCGATGTCGTTCTGGCCATGATCATGGCGCAGAGCGTCAACCACCGCGATCTCGGTCCGCATTTGCCTGGAGAGAGCACGCTTGAAGCCAAGAAACGGCGCGTGGAACGCACCGTCCACGATGAGCAGCTCACGGCTCAGGTCTTCCTGGCCCTGTTGCTGGTCCACCTCCCTCCGGGCAAGATCCTGATGAGCGTGGACCGCACCACCTGGGAACATGGGGATGCTCCGCTCAACCTCTTGGTCCTGGGTGCGGTGGTCCATGGCTTTACGATTCCGCTCGTGTGGGTGGCCCTGGATCATACAGGCAACAGCAACACCCGGGCGCGCATGTGGCTGGTGTTGCGACTCTTGGAGGCCCTTCCAGCGTGCCGCTGGAAGGGCCTGGTGGCGGACCGGGAGTTCATCGGTGCCGAGTGGTTTCGCTTCCTGCGCCGGAAAGGCATTCGCCGGGCCATTCGGATTCGCAAGGATACGGTGCTGGACGAGCTGTCAGCCGCAGAGTGGTTCCAGGATCTGCAGCCCGGTCAGTTCCGGATGATCGCGGAGCGGACCACGGTCTTCGGTGAACCCATGCGGGTGGTGGCCACCAGGTCACCTGTGGGTGACCTGGTGATCATCGCGACGGACTTTCATGTGTGGGAAACGTGGCAGCTGTACAAGCTTCGCTGGACCATCGAATCGACATTTGGCTCGCAAAAGTCGCGGGGCTTCGATCTGGAACGGACCGGGGTCACACACCCCACTCGGTTGGAGCGACTGTTCGGTCTGGTGACCCTAGCGTGGCTGGGCTGCCTGCGAGTTGGGGTCTGGCGTCACGAGACGAAACCGATCCGGGTACTGGCCCATGGCCGGAAGGCCATGAGCTTGGTGCGCTATGGCTCGGAAGAACTGCGTCATGTCCTGCGGTGGATTCCCGAGAGAATCGGCGAGATCCTACGAATCTTGATAAGTCCTTTTCCTGCACTGGGACAGTCAGAATCTGAAGTTGTCGGCTACTGAGAAACTCGACACAGGCACGGTTCCCGGCACGCCGGTGATATTTCAACGGCCTTCCCTGTTAGGGGACTCCACCCAACATTCACTTCAGCAGGTCAGGTTCGTAGATGCGGCCGGCGCGCAGGGCCTCGGCGTACCGGCGGACGCCACGCGTCATGAACTGGCGGTAACTGAGATTCTGGGCCAGGGGAGCGTCTAGCCGCTGGGCAATTTCCTTCAGGAAAGCCTGGCGGCCTGCTGGGGCCAGCCGCAGGGTGCCAGTCTCCTCGCTGAAGTCGGCGGGTGTCAGCAGGCGGCGGTTGATGCACGCGAGAACGGCGCGGTCGACCAGGGGCGCGCGGTGGGGTTCCATCAAGTCCAGAGCCAGCGTGGGGCGGCGTCCATGCGGGCGGTGCAGGAATCCGAAGGCGGGGTGCAGGCCGACCCGCTGTAGATCGGTCAGGACGTGCTGAAACAGCAGGGTGTAACCGAAGGACAGCAGGACGTTGACCGGGTCCTGGGGCGGGCGGCGGTTGCGGCCCGCGAAGAACCATTCTGGGGAAATCAGGTCGCCCAGGGCCTGGAAATATGCGGCGGCGGCCTGACCTTCCAGACCCAGGAGCTGCTCACTGGCAGCCAGGGGAAGTTGTTTCATGGCGGACTGCTGTTCCTGGACGGCGGCGGTGACGGCGACAGACGGTTGCCTGCGGGCGAAACGCTTCAGGACCGTGGCTGAGTTCTGGAACTTGGCGTGCAGCAGGCGGCGGGCCTGCGCGAGTTGGTTCGGTGGATTTTCAGCGTGCACCTGGGCACGCAACAGGTCGGCGTGGCCGTCCAGCGAGGGCTGCAAACTGCCGAGGTGCCGCCCGGCACGGGTCAGAATATGCAGGGCGGCGCGTTGCTCCAGCAGGGCGCGCAGGGCCGGGGTGGTCACGGTCACGCCGCCGTGCAGCAGCAGTTCCTGCACGAGCTCCAGCGGAAAAGACGCGATTTCCTCGGCATGCAGGGTCACGCGCAGAGTGCCCTGACGCACCCCGATGACGGCCCCCTGACGCTGCACGCTGATGGTGTTCACAGGCGCCGGCCAGGATGGTACGGCGCGCCGCCGAGCAGGGTGCGGGCCAGGGCGTGCGCTTCCCGGTGCAGGGCAACCCGCAGACTCAGGATGCCGGCCCGTGGCGCATCGAGATGCGCGGCCCAGCGCAAAGGCACGGGGCGGAAATCTGCCGTGGGCAGGGTGTCGCAGCAGGCAGGCGTGAACAGCTGCGCCAGCAGGTCGGCGGCGCAGATCAGGGCGGCGCGCGGCAAACCTGCGGCCTGGAGCGCCTCGCGGGCGTCACGGCCCAGCAGGGCGGCAGCTTCCTCGCGCTGCGCCCAGACCAGACTTCCGTGAACCGTGTGGTACGCGGCTTGCAGGGCGACGGCGGCAGAGCCTGTCGGCAGCAGCCCCGCCGTTTCGCGCGCGGCGATCTGGGCCGCCGCCTGAAAGGCCGGATGGGGCCGCGACGGCAACAGGCACTGCAGGTCATGCAGGGCGGCGTCCCTCAGGACCTTGTGGAGGTCCTGGTCCGGCCCGCGCCGGGTCTGCCGCTGGCGGACCTGCGGCGCGAGACGGTACACGCTGCCCCGCGCGCGCGGGACGGGCGCAAAACGTGCCAGTCGGCCCTGAAGTTGCGGAAAAGTCTGGGCGGCCCAAGCGTCGAGGGCCTGGAGATCGGTGTAGACACTGCCCAGCCGGTAATACGCCTGCCAGCCCCGGACCAGGTCGTTGGCGGCGCGCAGCTGGGACTCGGGCACCTGAGGCGTGTCCAGCAGGTGCGTGAGTTCCTGCCGGAACTGTGCAAGGCGCACGGGAGCGACGCGCACGTCGCCCGCCTGGAAGCGGAAGCCCAGAAAGTCAAAGCCCTCGGTGCAGGAAACGATCCGGGTCTTGGTGGGGTTCAGGCGCAGACCGAGGTGACCAAGCGTCGTCCCGGCCAGAGTGGCCGCGCGTCCGGCTTCCTCGGGCGAGGGGGCCAGGACGACGAAATCGTCCGCGTACCGGATCACCTGTAATCCTGCGTGCGCGAGCTGACGGTCGAAGGGGTTGAGATACCAGTTGCACAGCGTGGGGGCCAGCAGGCTGCCCTGACACAGACCAACCTGGACGCGGTGGGTACCGCTGCGGTCCGTGACCGGGCGGGCCAGGACCGTGCCGAGCAGCGCCGCCAGCGGCCCGTCGATTTCCCCGGCCAGAGACGCGAGCAGCGGCGCGTGGGGAATGGAGTCGAAACATCCGGCCACGTCCCCGCGCAGCGCCCAGCCGCCAGCGCTGGAGTCCAGCAGGTGCTGCGCGGCCTGCAAGGCGCCGAGGCCCTGCCGGTACGCGAAGGCCGCGTCCGTGAGCTGCCCGTCGAGCCGGGGACGCAGGCCACGCAGCAGCGCCCCCTCCACCACGCGGTCGGTGATGGACAGCGCCACCACGCCCCGGGGCGCGCCGTGTTCGCGCGGCACCCACATCCGCCACGCGGGGCGCGGGCGGTAACGGCCACTTTGAAGATCGCCGTGCAGCGCTTGCAGGCGGGCCTCAGCCGTCAGGGCGAACAGCGGCGCGGTTTCACCGTCCGGTCCAGGCCGGGGATCACGCCAGCGCGTCGCCTGCCACGATTCGCGCAGACGCGGCAACGTCGCCACCTGCGCGAGGCAGAGCGCCGGAAACTGTTCGGGGTGGGGAATCGTCGCGGTCACACCCCTAGGTGACAGGGTTACCGAAAGCGAAGGGGGAATCCAGAAAAACCACCAGTGAGACGGCCCTGGTCCCATATCGTGCTTCACTTTGGGAGGTGGGGCCGCCTAGGGGCATGACCGCATCTGACCTGTCCTTCAGCGGCCCCACTTCCGGGGGACTGCCCACCCGTCTGCTGGCCTCCGGGCTGCTGTACGGCGGGCTGGCGGCGCTGGCCGCAGGAACACCTGGGCCGCTTTCCAGCCCGGCGCTGTGGGTCTGCGGTGTGCTGGCCGCGCTGAGTGCCGGACACGCGGCAGTGACGATGTCAGCGCCGCATATCCGCCCGGCACCGGCGCGCTTCATACCGGCTCAGGCCCAGGCCAGATCCGCCAGCACATCAGCCTGGACTGTTCCTGCCGGCTGGCAGGCCGGGTTCAGCGAAGGACGCCCGGTCCTGACCCGCCCGGACGGCAGGGCATTTCTGGTCACGGACCAGGCGGTGGCGAGCGCCCGGGGCATGACGGTCCTCTGGTGGCTGCCAGGCAGCGGCGCCGCGCCGCGCTGGGCCGAAGGGGTCTGGCAGGTGGGCGGCGGCCAAGCTGACGTGCTGGCGCTGGCGGAAGCGCTATGACGCTGCTGGCATTCCTGCTGACACCGGGCCTGCTGGCGGCGTCTGCACTGGTTGCGGGACACCGGCGGACGGCCGCCGCGCTGGGCGTGGGAACGCTGGGCCTCGCCGCCTGGCTGTGGCCCGCGTTCCTCGCGTGGCAGGTCCTGCACTCGGGCGGACGGCCCTCCTCGTTTCTGATGGCGCATGGCCTGAGCGCCGCTGCCCTGCTCCTGCCGGTGCTGGCCGGGGCCGCCGTCTGGGGCGCGTGGAGCCTGGTTTCCACTCTTTTCACGCTGCCCTCCCAAAAGCCCTGGCTGGTGCTGATTCTCGTGACGCACGCTGCGTCGGCCCTGACAGTCATCCTGGCATGTGCCGGGTTGACCGCCCTGGCCTTGCCACTGGTGGCCCTGTGGAGTCTCAGGCCCATCGCGTTCATCTACCTCCGGCTGAACCTGGGGGCGTCTCCTCTCCGTGCGGCGCGTCCCTTGCCAGGCCCCGGCCCCCTGGGGGTGGGTGTCCCAGTGCTGATCCTGACACTCGCGCTGGCGGTCACGGCCAGTCTGTGGCCCAGGTCTGGCTGGGCCAGTCTGAACATCGTCCGCGTCGCCGAGCTGCGTCAGGCCGCGTTGACGGACCTCGTCCCACGTTCCGCGTCAGGGCCGTAAAGAGCAGGGCAGCCGGGTAGAAGACCGCACGCTCAGCCAGACGGCCTATCGACATTGCTGTGGCCCCACCGTAGGCTGACGGACCCGAGAAGTCCCCGCGCACTGCGCGATGCATCTGATCTTTTCTTGCTCCCTACCCCTGCTGGCCCCCGGTGGCCTGCCAGGCGAACTGGTCGTGGGCTGGCAGTCGGCCATCCACGACGTGGTGCGCCCACTGCCCCTCGCTGCCGGGGGCGGCTCCCGTTACCACGCGGCGGTGCAGCAACTGGCTCACCGCACGCCACACGACACGCTGCGTCTGGCCGCATTCCGTGACGCGCCCGCCGCTCTGCGTGATCAGGTCCAGCGCGTCTGCCGGCCGGTGCAGCAGAACCTGCGTGATGCCGTCTATCCCCGACTGCTGGACTTCCCGGACCTGCCCCGGCTCTACCGCACCCCGGCATGCGACGACGTCCGCCCAGCCAGCCGTGAGCAGGTGCTGGACGCGGCCAGCGACGTCCTGCACTCCCCGCTGCTGGCGGCCCTGATGGTCAGCGCCTATCGCCCCGAACGCGGCAGCTTCGAGCGCTTCGTCGTGGCCTTCGCCCTGAACGACCGCCGGGCCAGCCATCAGCAGCAGTGCCGACAGGCCATGACCGCCCTGCCTCTTGAAGACGCCGGCGCCCTCGCGGCGGCCGAAACCGAACTGCCCGGTGAAGACGCGGACCCGGAAGCCGAACTACAAGACGTCCTTCAGCGCCTGCGCCTGCACTACGGTGGGCAGTTAAAAGCGCTGAACGTCAGGCTCGACCGCTATGCTGCTGAGCGGGCGTTCAAGGCTTACCTGAACTTGCTGGATCAGGAGCCAGAAGCGCTGCAGGCCCGTGACCGACGCGGCAACCCGCACCTGCCGCACGGCCTGGCCCGTGACCTGCCGGGCCAGATGCGCCTGAGTACTGCCCAGGAACGCCAGGCGCGGGAAGCCTTTTACCGTGCCCTCGAAATCCTCCGCGCCGAACGCTGAGCGCGGGTGCTGACGCC
Source organism: Deinococcus marmoris DSM 12784 (assembly GCF_000701405.1). Taxonomy (GTDB): domain Bacteria; phylum Deinococcota; class Deinococci; order Deinococcales; family Deinococcaceae; genus Deinococcus; species Deinococcus marmoris. The sequence continues at coordinate 91,218 of NZ_KL370780.1, read as the reverse complement.
CTGAAAGGAGTGGAAGATGACTGCCCTGATCCTGAATTTTTCCCATCCGCTGACGCCCCGGCAGCAGCAGGACCTCGGCGAGCGTTTCGGCCCCGCCGAGGAGCGCCGCATTCCCGTCCATGTGCCTGATGGTCAGTCCCTGAAGGACGCGGCCCGTGGCCTGCTGGACCGCGCGGACCTGACCTCTGAAGAGTGGCAGACGCGCCCCCTGCTGCTGATCGTCCCCGGACTCGCGCCGCTGACTGCGTGTCTGCTGGCAGACCTGCACGGACGCTGCGGCTACTTCCCAGGTCTGGTCGTCATTCGTCCAGACCCAGAAGGCATCCCCGGCACGTTTCATGTCAGCGAAACCGTGAACCTTCAAGAGATCCGGCAGGGCAGCCGCTCTCGCCGGGATGAACCTGTCTAGACAGAAATGCCGACGATTTGCGAATTATACATTTTCCGGCGAAAAATACGTGCTGGCGGGTGAATAGCCTGTTTTGGGAACACGCCAAAAGGGCCATCGTCGGCACTGCCGTCCAGCACGGTAAAATCTGGTATCTTTGGAGCGTCGGAACACGCAAAAATCGGAATGGGATGAATAATCATGGGTCACCGTCATTTTCGGCTCCGCGAACGACGTGCAGGATGACAAAAAAAGTAGGGGCTATTTCAATGGCCTTCCCTGTTAAGGGACTGAAACCCAGGAAGTCGGCTATCTCGGTGGTGATGCCCTGAAATTTCAATGGCCTTCCCTGTTAAGGGACTGAAACCGCGCGTGAAGGTCTGGTCGTCGGTGAGCCGGGATTTCAATGGCCTTCCCTGTTAAGGGACTGAAACATGGTCTTTTCCCGTTTGGGAAAATCCTTCGGTATTTCAATGGCCTTCCCTGTTAAGGGACTGAAACTCAGGCGGACTGGCTTGATGTGGTTCATGTCATCATTTCAATGGCCTTCCCTGTTAAGGGACTGAAACCTTTGTGCTTGATCGCCCATTGGGTTGAGGCCAGAATTTCAATGGCCTTCCCTGTTAAGGGACTGAAACGAATGGTTCCCCACGGCAAGATGTCATCCAGCCTTTATTTCAATGGCCTTCCCTGTTAAGGGACTGAAACGGGATGATCACGTTTAGGACGCCGAGTTCGGAATTTCAATGGCCTTCCCTGTTAAGGGACTGAAACTTTACCGAGGAGGTCCAAGCTGGGGTTTAAGAAATTTCAATGGCCTTCCCTGTTAAGGGACTGAAACCGATCTTTTCGTAAGCGTTTCGGCCCATGAGAAATTTCAATGGCCTTCCCTGTTAAGGGACTGAAACATCAGCCCGATGTTGGCACCGAGACCGCGGATGTATTTCAATGGCCTTCCCTGTTAAGGGACTGAAACAGAATAATGGCCAGATGGCCGACGGTCTCCACAAATTTCAATGGCCTTCCCTGTTAAGGGACTGAAACCGTTTGCCAGTCCGTTGTAGTGCTTCACCTTGCATTTCAATGGCCTTCCCTGTTAAGGGACTGAAACCCGTCCTCGTTGCGCCAGATCACCAGCACGCCGATTTCAATGGCCTTCCCTGTTAAGGGACTGAAACTTGACGCCCGTGATGAACAAATCGTTTCTTTGTAATTTCAATGGCCTTCCCTGTTAAGGGACTGAAACAAGCGAGGGCGAGGCAGATGACGGCAAACATTATATTTCAATGGCCTTCCCTGTTAAGGGACTGAAACCAGGGGGCGCGGCAAGGTCATGTCCCAGTCTACATTTCAATGGCCTTCCCTGTTAAGGGACTGAAACGCTCGGTGAGGGTGTTGGAGGGGCGGACTTTGGATATTTCAATGGCCTTCCCTGTTAAGGGACTGAAACCTGTGTGCCGTGTTCGGGATCAACCAGGCCGAGAGATTTCAATGGCCTTCCCTGTTAAGGGACTGAAACACTGAGAAAAGGTGGCAACGATTTTGGCAATTGCATTTCAATGGCCTTCCCTGTTAGGGGACTGAAACTCTTTGGTGAGTCCTTTCACGCTGATCCGGGGATATTTCAATGGCCTTCCCTGTTAAGGGACTGAGACCCCATTTGTCTCCCTGTGTCTCATGGTTTCCCCCATTTCAATGGCCTTCCCTGTTAAGGGACTGAAACTCCATCAGGCGCGTCCAAAATGCAGATCAGGGCATTTCAATGGCCTTCCCTGTTAAGGGACTGAAACTTGGGAAAATCCTTTGGCCTATGACCGCTTCCACAGATTTCAATGGCCTTCCCTGTTAAGGGACTGAAACCCACTGGCGCGGCCAACGACAAAAGATCAACAGCATTTCAATGGCCTTCCCTGTTAAGGGACTGAAACTAAGAACTGTCGTGGCTTAGCTGCGACCACCCCAGATTTCAATGGCCTTCCCTGTTAAGGGACTGAAACTTCCCGGGCATTCAGTCGCCGATTTTCGGTGATGATTTCAATGGCCTTCCCTGTTAAGGGACTGAAACATCACGCCTGCGCTTGAGGCGCAGCGTCTTGAGAATTTCAATGGCCTTCCCTGTTAAGGGACTGAAAGTCTGTGATTAGCGGCCCCCTGAGTGCCCGGCTTCCAGTCGGGCACCCTTCCCGTTACGATGGGAGCCATGGGCTCGAAGGTGACTGAGAAAGATCTCTTCGAGATCATCCGTCGCCAGTCCGAGCAGATTGATCAATTGATCGCACAGAACAAAGCGCTTCAGGCTGAAAACGCCCGCCTCAAGAAGCGCATCGAGGAGCTGGAGCGACGTGCTCGCAAGTACGCCGCACCCTTCAGCCGGGAGACGCGCACCGCTGATCCCAAACCACCAGGACGCCGTCCTGGTGAAGGCCCGTTCGCGCACAAGTCTCCACCCACGCCGCAACAGGTCACCGAAACCGTGCAGGTTGCCACGCCGAACACCTGTCCTCGCTGCGGGTTTACGGGACCGCTGATCTTCACCCGTCACGACAAGGCCTGGGTCACGGAACTCGTCCCTCAAAACGCTACGCAGGTCACCGAGTATCACGTGCCTGTCATGGCCTGCCCCCAATGTCACCACGTGGTGCGTGGTGATCATCCCGCTCTGAGAACCGATCAAGTGGGCGCGACGGCCCACCGACTTGGCCCTGTCCTGCACGCCACCCTTCAGACCCTGCACCACGAAGTGGGCCTGCCTGTCCGCCGGATCGGGCGGGTCATAAATCTTCTGGGCGGCCTGCAAGTCACGCAAAGTGCGATCACGCAAGCCGCACAGCGGCTTGCTGCTGACGGCCGTCCCCTCGCTGCACACGTGGACGCCCTACAGGCAGATCTTCAGCAGGCGCCGTTCGTGCATCACGACGACACTGGCTGGCGGATCGGCACCCAGAACGCCTGGGTAGGCGCGTATCGCAGCACAGATACGGTGCTGTTCCGCGCCAACCTTCAGCACACCAACGTGGAGCTCCGGGAAGGCCTGGGGCAGAACTTTGCAGGTGTGCTGATCTGTGACCGTTTCTCCACGTACGACAGCCGCTTCCTGAATAAGGTGCGTCAGCAGAAGTGCCTGGCACACCTGATCCGCAACGCGGATGAAGTTGCCGCTGGGGAGCAGGGCCGCCCTGGGCGCGGGGAGGTGTACGGACAGCGGGTGGCACAGGTGTTCCGGGATGGGATCCGACTGCACGGGGACGTGACGACGGGTGGGTGTACGCGGGAGGAGTACGTGCAGCAGGGTGAGGGACTCACGCTGCGCCTGAACGCCCTGCTGAACCGGGCACCGCTGAAGTCGAAAGCGAACGAGCGACTCCGGCTGGGGATCATGAAGCAGTACGTGCTGGATCGGTTGTGGCCGTTCCTGAAGGATCCCGACATTCCCCCGACGAACAACGCGGCTGAACGGAGCCTGCGAACCGTGGTGATGGCGAGGAAGGTCTCGCAGTGCAGCAAGAACGCAGTCGGAGCGCAGACGTATATGCGCATCAAGTCCACAGTGGAGACCGCGCGGTTGCGCGGTCAGGATCCCGTCGCGGTCTTGATCAGCCTTACCCGCTAATCACAGACGACTGAAACCAGCTCGATGGGCCCGGACAGCGTTCCGCTGGCCATTTCAATGGCCTTCCCTGTTAAGGGACTGAAACACGCCATTCTGAGCAGCTCGACGAGCAGCGTCAATTTCAATGGCCTTCCCTGTTAAGGGACTGAAACATCTTGGCTTGGTCCAGCGCAAACATTCGGTCTATTTCAATGGCCTTCCCTGTTAAGGGACTGAAACCGGCGCGTGGTCATTCCTTTCTCGGCTTGTTTGATTTCAATGGCCTTCCCTGTTAAGGGACTGAAACATCCAGTGGACTGGAAAGCTGCTCCCGTCATGAAATTTCAATGGTCTTTCTTGTTAAGGGACGGGATCACAGCATAAAGTGGGCTGGACAGCTCTTTGTCGACTGTCCGTGCTGTTTTTTGCTGTGTTGTAAGGGCCTTTAAATGACCTGAGTGCGCGGCTGCTCATCCAGGGCGGGAACGTCGCGGCCCAGGCAGAGACGGGTGCTGGACGTGGCGTAAATCAGGATGCTGTCGTCGTCCTCCATCAGCTCCGCGAGTTGCCGGGTCAGGCGGCGCAACCGGGCCGCGTCCAGCAGCAACTCAAAGACGCTGTACTGCACGCGGCGGCCCCGGCGGGACAGCAGGCCGACGAAGCGTCTGCGCCGGGCGTCGCTGCTGGTGTCGTAACACACGACGTGCAGACCGGGGATCATGGGCCGCGCAGGTCGTCTGGAAAGACGCGCAGGCCACGCGCCCTGGCCTCAGCGGCACGCACGTTGTGAACATACAGCTGGAACTTGTAGCCCTGGCGCTCCCGGACGCTGGCGTCGAAGTCGGTGCCAGCAGGCAACTCAGTCACAATGATCAGGGAGACCGTGAAGCGCCCCAGGGTCTGCCCGAACTGATAGGTGTCGTGCTGTTCCTGATGCTGGCCGTCAAAGGCTTGCTCGAAGCTGGGCTTGACCTCCGCGACATACAAAATCTGGTCTCGGACCAGCAGCAGGTCCGGCGTCTTGAGGACAGGTGGGTAAACGCCCTCGTCCTGTCCAGTAACGGGGTTGAAGGTCAGTTGTTCCAGGGTGGGTTCGTGAATAACGGCCCACTCGGGGCCGAGGTGCTGCCGGGCGGACCAGAATACCAGATACTCGCGCGCCTTACCGATAACGCGCGTGAAGTCATGCTTGCTGTCCAGGGGCTTGAACGGCTGACCGGGAAAAGCAACATTCCAAAGCTGGTGAAACTCATGGATGTTGTGGTTTCCCTTTTGGCGGACCAGCCGCCAGGCAGCTTCAAACAGGTCTGGGTGGAAGGTGGGGGCAGGCGAGGAGCCGTCCCGCAGCCGGACACCCTGCACGGCCAGCAGTTCCCCGGGCGTCAGGGCCAGGGGCGCGCGCGGCAAGAAACGCTCGCTTCGCAGGTCGAGGACGCGGGGCCCACTGCTGTAGGTCAGCGTGGCGTCCGGAGGCGCGGCGAAGGTGGCCGCCAGGGCCATGTTCTTGGTGCCGCCAGTCAGGTTGAGGGTCAGGGCATCGGTGTGCTGGGCCGCGTGATTCACAGCGGCGCGGACGGTAGAGGCGTCATGGTTGGAGACGGCCAGGACGCGCACGTCGTGCGAGGGACAGCGGGCGTCCAGCAGCGTGACCAGGCGGCGCGCGGCGGCCTGCACGCCGCGATGCTCCCCGGCCAGAAGCAGCACCCGGTCATACAGCGCCGGATCAAAGTCGCTCAGGGCCGGCATGGGCTGTGCCCCCAGCAGCACGGCCAGGGTGCGGGGAAGATGGCCGAGCACCGGGAGGGCAGGAGCCGGAGTGGGCGCCGGCGCGGCCGCGTCCCTGACCGGACCTTCCAGGACGCGCAGGCCCTGACCTGCCGCGAGGCGGACATAGTGGTCCTGTTGCGAAACGTCGCGGTGGGGGGCCAGGTAGCCCTGAGCGAGTTGGCCTCCCAACCGGGTGAAGGTGCTGGCGGCCTTGCGGATGCCAGTTTGCAGGTTCCGATGTGTGTGCGGACTCCGCAGCAGCAGGATGTGCGGCACCGTCCCGCGCAGCACGTAGCTGAAGCGGTCCCCACCGAACTGCACGAGCTGGCCGCTGCCTACGTAGAACTGCTCATGGCAGCCCCGCTGTGCGGGGGTCAGGTCCCCGGGCTGCAGGACATGCTGTTCGCCCAGATCGGCATACAGGTTCAGAAGCAGGTCAGGGGGCAGAAAGGACCCGGGCGTGTCTATCGTCTGCCCGCTGTCCGCACCAAGGATACGCGTGGCCCCACCGTGGCTGTCGATCAGGAATGTCAAAGACGCTCCCAGAGATGCAGCAGCGTGAAGGACGCGCAGCATGTTCATCTTGTTGCCACCAGTTACGTTGGCGATGAGCTGGCCCTGAACCAGTGGCGCGAGGGCCGACATCAGTTCTCCGGTGGGCCGGCTGGGAAGCAGATGGAGACGCGCGCCCTGATGGTGCAGGTAACGGCCCAGTCGGTCACGGACGGCGTCCCAGCCAGCGTCGTCCGGCGTGTCCTGAACGAGAATGACCTGCCCGACATCCAGGCGCTGCCGGGTCAGCCACACGTACCCGGCGATGGCCGTCACGGCGTCGTTGCCCAGACTGGCGAGGTAGGTCACAGGTGTGGTCATCGGCGCTGGCGTCTGGATCACGCCGTCATGGTACAGGTCACGTCGGGCGGGCACGGCCTAGCGGTTTTCCAGTTCTCGCCGGAGCTTTTGTGCAGCGCGCTTTTCTCGGCGTGACCGGTGACGCCCACCCTTGCGCCCGGCCAGAACCAGGTGCAGATTTGAGCGAGGCTTGACAGGTGGCTGACGCGGTGGCTTGCGGGGCATAGGGGTCCTCCTGGACGTGAATGTGGGCGGCAACAGAGGTCAGTCGGCAGAACGGAAAAGCGTCCCAAGGTCAGCCGGCGGCGCGGCGCTCAGCGGACAGGTCTCAGCACCCAGGGCTTCTCTCTTCACCAGACGCAAAAAGCGGTGCGGGAAGCAGAGCGGCGGCCCAGTGGTCCGGCATCAGCTGTCCCCAGCGCTCAGGCAGCGCAGGGAAAGGAGGTTCGGCGGCAGGGAAAGCCCGGACGAACTCCAGCCCAGCCGGGGCAGGGACAGCCGATACCGGCGCAGCAAACAGAGTGCAGTGCTTCACCGACAGGTGCGGCTCCCGGAGTTCTGCCGCCCAGGCGGCCAGCAGGGTGCGGGTGGGAGACGGGCCGGGCAGGTCACCCATCTGCTGCAAGGCACTGGCGCGTTCGCCGTGCACCGAAACCCGCTGAAGACGGATGAACTGCGCCTCGACCGCGCCGGACCGGACCGAGCCGAACGGTGCCGGACCAACCGGCGGAAGGGGCAGGGCCGCGCAGAGGGGAGCCGGGAGGCTCAGCCTGCGGCGGCGCAGTTCGTACCACGCGCCGCCTGAAGGCAGGACCTGTGCAGCGGCCCGGAGATCCGGCGCGGTCATGACAGGATTTGCGGCGGACAGGGCGCAGGCAGCGAGTTCCAGACTGCGGGGCGGCCCGGAGAGGATCAGCAGCGCCGGCGCCTCACGCCGCCACAGCACCTGCAGGCACACGGCTGGGCTGAACAAGGCCGCGCGCAGCAGGGCGGCCCAGTGTTCACGCTGAAAATGAGGCGGCACGGGCGAATACAGGGACGACATCGGGGGCAGGGCAGCGGGGTTCTCCATCTGAGAGCAGACGCAAAATCCGGTGCCAGCAGCGGCACTCTGGCCTACGCCATCTGGCCGAGTGACATTCCGGCGCGACCTGCTAAATTAACCCTCCGAGTTTTATCCGCCTGCCCACGCGCAGGCCATGAATAACCTTTTCTTCCTGTCGGCCCTGGCGTTTTCCCGCACCGCTCTACGTGACCTGCTCGGAGAAGTCCATGACGCCAGCACGCCCGTCGGGGCGCTGGTGGAGGCCGAACGCGCGACCCCCAGGGTCCACGTGGCCGAGGCCCTGCGCTGCGGCAAGGTGCTGCGGGCGGCCCTCAGCCCCAAGGCCAGCCCGCACTTCCGCGAAGGGATGCGCGCCGCGCTGTCCCCGGCCCTGCATCCCCTCGTGGCCGCGCTGGCCGAGGAGTGGGCGCCGGTGCTGGCGGACGCCGAGGCCCTGCACGCCAGCTTCGGTGGCAGTTACCTCCGCCACCTGCCCCAGTGCATTCAGGAGCTGGGGCACCTGCCCGCAGAGGAGACGCGCGCCGTCGTCCTAGCCCTTCTCGACGACCCGGTCATGCTGGGCCTCTGGGTGGAGGCCCAGGACGACGGCAGCCTCAGCACGCCTGCAGGCCTGCTGAAGTACGCCGTGAGCAACAGCGCCTTCATGGACGCGTTGGAACTGTTCGGCGTGCAGTTCAACGTTGCGGCTCCCGGCGAGACGGCCCGCTACGTGTTCGCCCTGGACCACGCGCAGGAGCTGTACGTCGAGCGCGGCGGCGAGGCCGTCTGCGTTGCGGACCTCGGTGCCGCAGATCACGTCCCCCCCACCCCGCACGGGGAAACGGCGGACGTGGAAGCCGAACTCCAGCACCGGTGCGGCCTGTGGCCGTCCTTCGGCGAGGCAGAGCGGGCCGCCTTCGGGGACCTCTACGCCCATCTGCTGGACGTGGCGTGCACCCGTCCGGGCACCCTGGCCGGAATCCGGGCGGGCGACACGCCGCTGCTCTCAGGCCGGCAGCAAAAAGCCATAGCCGACAGGCACGGCCTGCCGGCGGCGGTGCTGGCGCGCGTCGTCGGAATCTTCCGGCAGGCGCTTGAGCGGCTGGAGGACTGCCGCTGAGCTGGGCCTGCCGGGGCCCCTTCAGACCGGGCCGGTCACCACCTCCCCGAGTCCGTACATGGTCTTGACGCCGGCTCCCGTAAAGGTCAGGAGCTGGGCGGCCCGCGCGAGCCACCGGCCTTCCGGAGACGGGCGGAAGGACAGACACAGCGAGCCGGTGAAGGCGGCCTGCCGGCGCCTGGGCTGCTTGGGCGCTGAGACGAGAACGCTCCTGATGTCCTCTTCCGAGGACGCCACGTGCTCATGCACCCACGACCAGGCGTCCTCCGGCACCGACTCGGGGGCGAAGGCCTGCCAGCGGCGGACGGCGGCATGCAGCAGCAGCGCCGAGGAGGGCCGGTCCACGAACACGTCCCCGCTCTTAAGCAGGGTGGGGGCCGGAAAGGAGAGTCGGCAGTCGAGCGGGATGTCTCCCAGCAGGTCATAGGGCGTGTGGCGCTCATCGGCGCCGACCACCCGTCCCCTCAGTTCGTCGTGGTCGGCGGTTGGAATCTGGCCGGGTGACAGGATTTCACGCAGGGCAGGCAGCAGGGCGTCGTCCGCGCAGGCCACCCGGAACTGCAAGGTGCGGCCGTCGTGTCCCAGGACGCCGCCGAAGCCCGCCCGCCGGGTCAGGCCCACCGACAGGGGGTTGACCTGGGCCCCGTGCAGCCCAGCCGCCAGGCTGGGGCGGACGTCCGCGATCAGGGCGTAGACCGCCGCATGAACGGCCACGCCCAGCCGCCCGGGGGCCGGGCGGTCCAGTTGCGTGGTGACGTGGAAGGTAGACGGCACCGGACTTCAGAGTTCCGGCACGCCGTAGGTCTCGGCCAGGGTCTTGTACCACGCACTCTTGCGCACGTCCCGCCAGGTGTCACGGTCCGTGGCGAACGAACGCACTTGCGTCAGGGCCTCGTGGATGGCCGCTTCCCGGAAGGACTGCGCCTCAGGCTGCGCCAGCGCCTCCAGCAGACGGGCGAAGCGGTTGGCGAGGTCCGGGCTGCGGCGCACGACGTCGTTGCGCTTCAGGAACCGGATGTTCTTGAGCGCCTCCGCGAGCGCCGCAGGCGGCTCCGGGGGAGCGAAGGGATCGCCCTGGACGTGGAACTGCCCGTACCCGCTGCTGGTCTTGGCCCCCAGCCGCGCGCGCTCCAGCGCCAGCTTGAGCAGGGCAAAGACCGCCTGACCGAGTTCGGTGTCCTCGCAGTGCAGGGCGAGCGTGAAGTCGCCCATGGCGCTCAGGAAGGACACCGGTATCGGCGAGTCCCAGTCGGCCGGCGGTTTGTCCTGACCGCCGTAGTACTCCGGATGGTGGACGGTCAGCACTTCCGCACGCAACCTGAACTCGCCGGGCCTCGGCAGGGCGGTGTGAAAGGTCACCTCGCCGCGCGTGAACAGTTCGCTGCCTGTCTCCCCGGTGGCCGCGTCCCCGCCGCCTGCGTCGGCTGGCACAGTTCCGAAGGCCCGCCGGTGCCACTCACCCTGCACGCGCCACTCGTCTTCCTGAAGGTGCACATGGGCGTACTGCGCGGCCAGTCCTTTGAGAGCCGTACCGGGAAGCACCGGGACCCCGTAGGTGTGGTCCAGCGTGAGATTCGTCTCGAGCAGGGACTCGCCGCTCAAGCCCACGATCACGGGCGTGACCGTGTGGAGGGTGGCCAGGGCGGCGCCGCTGCGCTGCATGGCGCCGTGCCAGCGGGCGTACGCCGCGCGGTAGACGTCAGTCGCCCGGCCTGCATGCAGACCGGCCACCTCCTGCACGAGCCGCGCTTTGGCGCGCGGCCCATCTTTGTCGTCCGAATCCTCGGGCATGTAGCGGCCCATCCACAGGGCCGCGTTGGCCTCGGCCGGAGGTGAGCGCAGTCCCAGCGCGCTGCGGCGTCCGGCGGGCATGCGGTCACCCGGCAGGGTCACGCGTCCCGTCCGGCGCTCACGCGCTTGACCCACACGGCGTAATCCAACGCCCCCTGGATCAGTTGCAGGTACGCGGCGGGGTGGTCCACCTGCAGCGCCGTCTGGTACAGCGCCTTCGTGTCTCCCTGGCCCTGCGTTCCGTGGCCCAGCGCGGCGGCCAAGTTCCGGAGCAGCAGCCGCGCCGTCTCCTTGTCCTTGGTCTTGGTCTGGAGGAAGATGACGGTCGGGGCCAGACCGGCAGTGCGCAGCATGTAGGGCAGTTGCCGGGCCAGCCGGGCGTAGGCCTCCTGGTGCTGCGGGCCGGCCGCCACCCAGTCCTGCTCGGCCTGCACCGCCAGCGTGTGACTGCGCTTGATGTAGGTCATGGGCGCACCACCAGGCGGCACAGCCCCCGGCCCGTGCTGGCCTTGCCGCCGAACTGCAGGGCGCGGCCCGTAGCGTCGCCCACCGCCCGGGCGATGACCTGCGCGGGGTCCAGGTCCGCGCCGGGCTTGCGGCTGGCCTCCGCCGCGATCAGGCCAAACAGGACGCTCTCGGCCGGCAGACTTTCCTCGTACCACAGCGCGCCCTCCTGCACGGTCTTGCGCTGCGGGTCCAGCCGGATGCGCGCCTGCACGTCCGTGGACGTCAGCGCCAGTTGCGTGAGCAGCGCGTCGGGCACCACGGCCAGCCGGGCGCGCAGGAAAGGCCGCCACTCGTCGTCGAACACCGCGTCCGTCAGGTGATCGGCCCAGGCGTCGACCCGCCCGTCGGAGGCGCAGTCCAGTTCCCAGTCTTCCAGGAGAACGCGGGAAGTGCCGGGGCTGAGCAGCCCGCTGTCAGACGTGACCATGGCCGCGCCGCCCACATCCGGGATGGTGGGGCAGTCCTGGCCACGCTCCAGCAGGGTGGCGTCGCGGCGGTAGCGGGCCAGCAGGTAAGGACTGGTCAGGTAGGCGAACGTGGTCATTACCGAACGCACCGGGAACAGCAGCAGCCGCGCGTCGCTGACGCTGACCGCTCCGGCATGGGCGTGGGCGTTGTCGTGTTCCGGGCCGAAGACGGCCTCGCGGTCCTCCGGGGCGCTCGCCGCGCGCAGCACGCCGCGCACGCTGGAACCGGGCAGAAAAGGAAGCTGCGTGGACGTCTCCCGGATGATCGGCATGTCGATGTCACGGATGCCCTGTCCGGTCCCGGCGTGAAGAGGCGTAACGGCGTGGAGAAAGTAAGAGTTGAGAAGCATTCAGGACCTCCGGAAGGCGTTGAGGAGTGCGGCGGCGACATCGGTGGTCACAGTACCGGCGGTTTCGAGAACGGAGACGGCGCGCGCCTCAGCGGGAGTGAGCTGGTGGCGCTGCCCTTCGTGGGCGCGCTTGCCGGCCCGGACCACCAGACGGCCTTCCGGGGCGAGCGGATCGCCTGGAGCAGGCTCCGAGCGCAGGCGAAAGGCCAGGCTGGAGTACCGTTCTCCCAGTTGCACCGGACGGAACAGCACCGGGCTGGCCAGCCGCTGGACGTCCTTGCCGTTCACGTCGTTGCCGCCCTTGCCGAACACGATGGGCAGGCCCAGGGCCGCGCGTGGAAACGGGTACGGCCCGGGTTCACCGTCTTGCAGGGCCAGGAGCGAATCGGATTCAGGCCACAGCGTGGCGCCCCGGTCCTCGCCGTTGTGGGTGGCCCGGCGAAACACCTTGAGTTTGCGCGCCTGGCCTTCCCAGACGGCCCGGGCCGTGTTCCCGGCCTGCGTGCCGAACGCCCAGTCGGCGGCGTCCATGGTGAGGTGCGGCACGCCGCCCGGCCACACTCCTGGCGTGAGGTGGCGGCGCAGCCCGGCCATGACCAGGTCCTCGAGCGCCCCTTCAGGCGCTGGCCGGCGCTGCAGGGCGCCGAAGCCGCGCCGGGTCCTCGCCCCGATGCCGCCGCAGGTCTCGAGCCCCCACAGGGCCGCTTCCAGTTCCTGCCAGGCCCAGCTCTCGCTGTGGCCAGGCGGCAGGTTCAGCGGCTCGACGCTCACCCCCAGCCGGAAACGGACGCCTTGCAAGAGCTTCGGCGAGGCGCGGCTGACGGGATGCTGGGCGTCGCGCAGGGCGAAGGCCAGGTAGCCGATGGCGGTGTTCAGCCCGGGCACCTCCTCTTCTTGCGTTGCGCTGTTCTGATCGGGAACGACGGTGATCTGGACGGCAGAGACCGTTCCCTTCGCGTCGGTGTCGGACGCGCCACCAAACAGCGCGCGCTCCGCGTCCCGCATGGCGGCGAGGGAGCCACCGAACTGCCCGCCGCGCAGCGCACGCCACCAGAAGCGCAGCTGTCCGCGCACGGCTTTGCCGCTGACCGGAAAGGCCAGATCAGGAAATCCAGGGACCATGCCGCCGCCCATCAGGGGCGTGCTGAGGCTGTAGTCGCGTTCGTCTCTCCGCACCGGGCGGGGTGTGACGGTAATGGCCGTCATTCGTCCTCCTCTCCAAAGTCAAGATCGTTCCACAGGTCCCCGTCGTCCTGGGCCAGCACGTTGACCGCTTCAGGATCCCAGACCCCGAAGACGCACAGCCCGAAGCCGTCCCGGCGGGCCTGCTCGGTGTCCGAGACGCAGCGCAGCCAGGTGGCGGCCACCCAGCGCCGGATGGCAGCGGGATCGCCTTCCAGATGCAGGTAATACGCGCTGCCTGCCTGCGCGAGGCGGCGGGTAGGCTTGGCCCGCTGTAGAGCCAGGTCCCAGCCGCTCAACACCAGCGGGCGGGACGTCGCCGCCGCGCGCAGGGTCACGCTCAGGCCCTCGTCCCCGTCCAGCAGCCACCCGGGCAAATACCCGGCGGTGAATTCTGCCGGGGTCAGCAGGTACGCGACCACGGTTCCGTACCGCTCGGCGTGGCTAAGGATTTGCTCCGGGCACTCTGGCCAGGCGGCCTCTGACGGCTCCAACCGGGCCAGGCGGCCCTCACCGCCCACCCGTGTCACGGTCGGCACCTGCGGCAGGGGCGCGTCAGTCTGGAAGACCAGCCCCAGCGTGGTCAGCTCGCCGGTCTGAAAGTCACAGTGCGTAAAATCGCGGGCGCTGGTCCCGAAGAGCAAGCTGCCCGCCGCCGTGCCGGTCGCGGGGTCCACACTCACGTGGACGCGCTCCTCGGGCCTCGGCGACGGCGAACCGGGCGGCACGATCACGCCGTCGCCGGAGCCGTACTCCCGCGTCAGCCACTGCTGCCACACGTTCCAAGACCAGTGGCTGGGGGCGGCGTCCACCTTGACGGCCCGCTGTGGGCCCAGGAGCAGTCGGTCCAGGTCCGTACGGGACCCGGCGTCCAGCAGGGCCATGTGCCGGTACGCACCCTCACGGCTCGGCTCGGCGTCCAGCGGAGCGGGCAGCAACCATTCGCCGGCCACACCGTCCTCAACCTGTACCAGCACCGGGCCGCGCACGCCCAGGCCGAGCAGCGTCGGCAAGTCGTGTTCCATCGTGAAGCGGCCGTCACGTGATCCGGCCAGGGTACGCACCACGCCGGCCAGAACGCTGGGGGGCATGTCACTCAGGCTGTGGGCACGCTCACTCGCCCCAAACGGCCGCCCATCCCGGAAGATCAGCGGGTCACGGGGGGTCAGGAGATAGGTCTTCATGCGGCTCCTCCTTGCTGCTGGCCCGCCAGGGCCGCTGCGATCACCAGTAGATCGGCGAGCGTCCACAGTGGACCCTTCCCTTCGTCACCAGACTGTGCGTGACCCACCCGCTCGTCGCTGAGCCGGTCGAAGATGGCCAGCAGCGTGGCCTGCATGTCGGCAGGCAGCGTGGGCCGCAGTTCGCCGGGGACAAGCGTGTCGTCAGTGACGCGCTTGCGGGCGATCACGCGCTGGAGTTCACGCCGTTCCAGTCGGGGGTGTTGCATGTCTGCCAGCTCGCGGCCGATCTCACGCAGTTCGTAACCGAGCTTCGAGGGCAGCGCGCGCGTAACGAAGGCGTCGACCAGCACCCCCAGGCGGGCCTGAACCTCGGGGTTGGGAAGCGTGACTGCGGTCGGTGAGCCGGAGCGCTTCAGCAGGGCCAGATGAAGCTGGTCGCCGCCGCGTGCGCGGCCGTATCTCTTGCCGCGCCGCTCTGCGTCTCTCACGGCGCCCAGAACGTCCTGTAACGGATCGAGCATATGCGCGACCACCAGCCCGCTGGTCAACGTGGGGGTCCGCCACTCGCCCTGAAACCGGCCGGACTCTACCTCGTAGCGGAACGGGGAGAGATGGTGGCGGAAGCGCTCGCTCAGTTCCAGAGCGCAGGACGCGGCGCTCGGCGTGGGCAGGAGGGCCATCACGTCGTCGCCCCCGGCGTAGATCAACGCGCCCTGATGTCTGGAGACGATCTCGGCGCACTCCTGACTGAAAGCATGCAGCGCCCCCGAGATCTGCTGGTGTCCTTGAGGGTCCTTGATGTCACTGATGACGCGGCCCATTGCGTCGCCGTCGCCCAGCAGCACGGCGTAATAGGGACTGGGGCGGTCCTGTGCCCGGCCGAGTTCGCTGTAAAAGGCCCGCGTCGCGTCCAGAACCTGCGCCTCGAGTTCCGGCGTCACCTCCTGCGCCGGCAGCTCTTCGAGCAGGCGGCTGGGGTACAGCAACCGGGGGTCGATGTCTCCAGTTCCGAAATCATCCACCGGCACCCCCAGCGCCTGAACACGGTCAAAGAGCCGCCCGTAGGCGCTGTGCAGATTGGCCTCGTCGCCACGGCTCAGGCGCGCCAGGTACGGCGCGGCAGCCACATGGGCCGTGCTGAGAAAGCGCACCTTCTGGCCTTCACCGAAACGGGCGACCCGTTTGACCAGTCCCGGCGCGCACAGCAGTTCACCGGCGCGCAGTCCCAGGCGCAAGCGGGCGCGGCCCCGCAGCGGCTGCGTGACCGCCTCGCGCTGGCCGTCCAGTGAACTCTTGGGCGCGGCGCTGCCCCAGCCCACCGCCGCGAAGTCGCGGGTGGTCTTGCGGGCGGCCAGGAGCCGCGCCACCTCCTGCCGCGCCTGAGCGTATCCGTCAGGCCCCTCTGGGCAGGGGGCCCAGGCCCAGTACGCCTCGAGCAGATCCTTCAGTTGCGCCGTGGTGGCCTCACCCAGTACGGCGTCCGTCACGTCGGCCGAGGCGACCCGCAGGAGGTCCGCTTGAACCTCGCTGAGCACGTCCATCAAGCGCGCCCGGGCCGCCTCCACGCAGCGTGTGGCCAGCTCGCCAGGATCCGCTTCTGGGGGAATGAGGGCCAGCAACTGGTTGGCGATATTGCTGCCGCCCTCGTCCAGCGCCTGGGCCGTGGGAAAGATCAGGACGGCGCCGCCGTCCCGCAGCGACTGCGCCGCCGCCCGGCTCACCTCCGAGAGCAGACGCGACCCCGCCCACAGGTCCCGGGTACGCCGTGCCGACGCGATGAAGTCCTGTACCGGACCGAAATTCACGGCCAATACGGCCCTCATGTCCCCAACCCTTGCACGATTGCAGTCACACTCGCCTCCAGATGTCCTCTCCGCCAGCGCCATACGCCAGGCGGTAAGGGCTGATTTTTGTCCTGAACAACGTGCAGGCTGTAAGCCCCCTCCAAACTGGAACCCGCCAGCACCGCTGCCCACAGCGTGCGGTCGTCGTTGGACAGTTTCTCGACGTTCGGGAGCCGCCATCCCACGATGGCTGTGTGGGTGTAACGCCCACCGAAGCGCTGGGCAAGTTCCACGGCGTCCAGATGTTCCTGTGCGTCGCGGACGCCTCGCATCAGGTTCAGTTTCGCCTCGACGAGTACGATATTTCCGTCTACCTCGAGGAGAATATCTGCCTCACGGCTATACGTTCTATCGCCAGGCCGCGATACGTCCTGTCCGGTCTGCGCGTCGCCGTCCCAGTGGAGTTGCCGTACCTTCACACCTAGTGCAGCGCGGGGGCGCCCAGGTTGATTCGCGTTCAGTGCGTCAACCAGTTCGGCATAAACCAGCACCTCAAAGGCGAATCCACGCCACCGAGAATCGTAAGCATTGGTACTGGCATTTGATTCTCGCGCTTTTGCTTTCGCATCTTTATCAGTCTCAGCCAGCAGTGCGGAGGGCAGCTCGTTCTCAATCCATGCCGCCTGAAACTGGTCCAGTGCCGCGCCGAACTTGGAGCTGTCCTTAACCCCCAAGAGACTGGCAGCAGCTTGGCGAACCTCTTGATACCGGAAGGTGTGGTTTCGGAGTTGCTCCTCGCTGGCGTCGAGGCCCAGCAGATTCAGACGCTCACCCAACGACATCGAAACGGGCACACGTACCGGGGCGAGCCGTTCGGGCCTGAGCGTGACGATAGACTGCCCCCGGGTGTATTCCACGGTCCGGTCCACCGTAACAGTGGTTCCCAGGAATGCGTTCAGGGCCATCGCTTTGGTCCCCCCGCTGATATTCAGACGCAATTTCTGCGCCCTCCCCAGATGGGCGCAGACCTGATGCATGTACTCCTGAAAGTGCCGGGGCTTGACTTCATCGAGCAGCGCCACATATACCTTCATCCCACGCGCCATCAGAAAGGTCCGCACGCGGCCGGCCACCGGCACCAGCGGCTCGGTGGTCAGCAACACGACGGTACCTGGCTGTCCGTGCAGCGCTGCCACGATGGCGGGTAGGGGCTGTTCGCCCAACACGCAGACGAGGACGTCGCCGTCGAGACCGGGCGCAGTGGGAACAGGGCGCTGAGCAGGCAAGCTGCTCCCATCCTCTTTCAGATCCAGGACATCCCCCAGGCTCTGCACATAACTCAGGTCCTGCTCTCGCAGGCTGACGCGGTCCCAGGTTGGTCTGGCCGCATCCCCAAAGGTCCGGCGCACGAACTCCGCGAAAGTGCGGGCGTCCTGCCGATTGTATTTTTTATACGGGCCCGACTGGTCTCGAACGGGAGCGAGCGAAAGGACACGGATGATCCCGCCCTGGACGGCAAGTGCCGAGAATCGCTCGGTTTTCCAGCTGTCGTCACGTTCATCGCGTGCACCCTCATGGGCAAAAAGCAGCACTTGACTGCGCCATTCCCGCTGGCGGTTCAGAATTTTCGCCTCGTCCTCTGGCAGGTCTTGGGCCGCGACCTTCCTGCCGCCGACGTCGCTCAGATCCCAGACATCCTGAGGTTTGAGGCTGCTGCCCAGCGGTCTGGAATCACCCCCGGACAGGAAATGGACGCGGTGGGTACCGAGGTGCGCGTCTGTAACGAAAACGCTACAGCCGCGCGTCAGGGCCACGTCCGCCACACGCAGTGCAAGTTCCTTGGTCCCGCCTGTGACGTTCACCGCCGCGTTTTGCAGCAGTGCGGGGAGCACTGTCCGCATGGTTTCCCCGCCCGAGAGCACGCCCACAGTCGTTCCCTGAGCCTCAAACCATGCTTTCAGGCGGGCCAGGCGCTGCGGAGTCTGGGGCACGCTGGGATCGTCGATCAACGTCACGTGCCCGGGAGAGTGACCCTGCTGGCGCAGGTACAAGAAAGCCTGCACGAGCGGGACCGGCTGGCCTCCATAAGTGGCGATGTACTGATTCAAGTCAGAACCTCGATGAGAGAGGATGAATTTGGCATGAGTCACGATTATGGCCCAGTGGGGCGCGGAGTATGCGAGGTTGCATGTCCAGGGAGATCGCGTCTGGTCAAGGGTGAGGGGCGACTGTTTTAGCAGGACTGGCGCTGTCCAGGAGCAGGTCCAGCACACCGGCGGCCTGGGCCTGCTCGGTCAGGGCGTGCGTGATCAGGGTGCCCTCCCTGGCGATCACCTGGTCCTGCCGGTCCAGCAGCGTGCGGGTCAGGGGACGGCCCAGCACACCGCGAATGCGCCGTTCCTGGATGGCGGCGGCGGCCTGGGCCGTGCGGGCGCCGAGCCACTGTCCGGCGCCACTCAGCGCCTGAGTGCCGCGCAACTGCAACTGCGCCCTTTGTGCGGCACTCAGCACAGGCCGTCCCGCCCCGCGCAGCAGCGGCGCCGCGACCAGTCCCACACTCGCCAGCAGGGTCAGCCAGTAGCCACTTCCGGCGAGGCCGCCCAGCCCGCTGCCCAGCAGCCCGGTCAACTGCGCGGCGCTCCACCAGGCCAGCAACAGGATGACGACGCCGGTCACGGCTGATCCGGCCTTCAGGGGCAGGCGCGCAGGTCTGCCCGTCAAGGCCCGGTAGGCAAGGAGCCCACCTGCCATGGGAATCAGGTACAGCGCGTAGAACAGCAGGGCGGCCAGGCCCACGCCAGACGGCTCGCCCCCGAACGCCTGATTCATGCCCTCGCCCATGGCGGCGAGTGAACGCAACTGACCGGGCAGGGCCGCGCCGCTCACGGAAGACGACGCGAAGAACAGGTCGATATGGATCCAGGGCATGAGAAAAGCCAGAATCAAGAGCAGGCCAGAGCCGGCAATCACCGTGCGTTGTGTGTTCATCAAGACCTCCGGGTGGAACCGCGTCAGGCGCGGATGGAAAGCAGCGAGGGAGAAACGGACGGGTCAGTCGAGGTCAAGTTCAGTGGCGCTGACCTGCGCGCGCAGCGCCTGACCTGTCCAGCCCTCAGGCGGCGTGCCGCTGGGCTTCACGGTGGCGCTGCCGCCTGGATCCAGCACCCGCGAGCTGAACCAGCCCGGCGAGTACGTCTCGTACTCGCTCTCCCCGACAGGTTGATCCCCGTTGAGGAAGGTGAGCTTGAGCGTGAAGCTCTTGATGGGCTGGGCCGAACCGTTGGTGACCACCACGTCGGCCTGGTAATCCCCCTGATACAGCCCCGCGCGGCCGACGTCTGCCGTGAACTTGGCCAGGACCGGCATCAGCGCGTCCACAGCGGCCGCTTCCTCCTTCCAGCCGGCGTCGTTGGGGTACGTGGCCACCAGTTTCTTCAGGGCCAGCCGGGCGCGGACAAGGTCTTCCTCGCGGCCCGTGCGGTAATCGCGCTGCAGCGCGGCCAGCGCCGCCTCACGCGCCTGGCGCTGGTCTTCGGCACGTTTGGCCTGGGCTTTTTCAGCCCAGTCAGTATCGACGCGCCACTGGCCATCCTCACGCACCAGTTCGAGCGTGTGGGCCTCGTCCTTGAGGGGCGCCTTGTCAAACTGGGCCTTGACTTTGCGCGTCATGGCCGCCTCGTCGCTGCCGCCGCCGAACAGCGCTTCCATCAGGACGCCGCTCAGGTCCACGTCGGGCACCCGCGCAGTCACGGCCACGCTGGCCCGGTCTCCCTCGGTCTGCGCGCTGGCTCCCGCGATTTTCACGCGCGCCCCGTAGAGGTCATGCAGCGGCTGGTCACTGGCCTCGGGGTACAGGGTCTTGTCGGCTGTGTTGGGGGCTTGAGCTGCGGCCGCCTGGTCCGGGCGCGTCGCCAGCGCGATCATGCCCGCCGTGTCGCCGGAGAGCTGGGCGCGGACGAAGCGTCCGGCCACGCTTTCGGGAGCGTTGGCGTCCGGGCCACAGGCCACCAGCAGGGGCAGCAGGAACATTATTTTTCGCATCATCATGGTCTCCTCCGGCCCGCTCAGCGAACCGGCACGTTTTCGAATTCAAGGCCGGCGAACCGCAGGTACGGGACGCTCTTCAGACCAGCGGGCGCGGCGTACAGCACGCTGACCGTGCCGCTTCCGCCAGAAGACAGGGGGACGTTGACGCGGTACGGGCTGGACGTGCCCGCCGCCGTCAGGGTGCGTGCGCCGTACCACACGCCGGCCAGACCGAGGAACATGTTGTCGGTACTGGTGACCTCCAGACGGTAACCGGTGTCCGTGCGGTTGGTGAGGGTGAAGTCGCATTTCAGGCCATCCTGGACATACGTGCAGGTGTCGAGCTTGCCGGCGTAGTCGCGCACGCGGTAGGCGTCGACCACCGCGCCCGCCGGGTTGAGCAGCCGGGGACCGGCCTGGGCGGTCACCGGCAGGTTCCGGAAGCTATAGCCGTTAAGTTGCAGGTAAGGAACGGAGGTGTCCGTTTCCGGCAGGGTAAAGGTGACCTGGCTCAGGAGGCTGCGGCGCGCCGGCATCAGGCTCTGGGCGGTGTAGCGCTCGTCGTCGCCGCCCAGACTCACGCTGTCGGCGCTGCGGACCAGGCCCCGGCGCGTGACCAGCCAGGTGCCGTCGGAACTGCTGCTGCTCACGCGCAGGTTCTCGTCCACCGTGCTGGTCACCGCGAAGCTACAGGTGACGCTCGTCTTGACGCGCAGGCAGTCCAGCAGGCCCAACTTGACCTGCTCACCCTGGGCCGTGGTGACGGGCACCCCAGCGGGATTCACGGCGGGTTCGTCGGGAAGGTCCTGCGCCAGGGCGACGTTCAGGAATTCGGCGTCTCCCACGCGGAGTGCTTTGAGGGTGGTGACGCCCTTGGCCAGGTTGTAGTTGAGCTGCGCGCGCACACTGATGCCCGTGGGAAGCAACTGCACGGTCCGGTACTGGCCCGACTGACCGCCGAAAATCAGTTCCCGGGGCCGCGCGACCGAGCCGTCCGGCAGCGTGACCGTCTCCGAATCGGCCTCCAGTGGGACCCGCAGCGGCGCCGTTCCCGTGTTGGTGAGGACCAGGTTGCAGCCGGAATCCGTGCCAGAAGACGCACGGAAACAGCCTTCGAGCGTGATGTTCAGGTCACCCCACCGTTTCGTCTGCGGCGCCTTCGTCTGCTGCGCGGTGGCGGTGCCCAGCGCGAGGGTCGCGGCCAGGAAAGTGGAGGCAAGGGCGGCTCTGGTGGTGTGCATGGGTGTTCTCCTGGGTCTGAACGTGAGGACGTGAATGGACGGGGCAGGTCTTGCGGCTTGCTGGAGTCAGACGCAAAACCCTGCGTGGGGACGCCCTGAGGCCCAGGGCCCCTTCCCCTGACTGACGTCTCAGGAGATTAGGAAAGTCCAGTCGCAGGTCAGGAAAAAAAGCAAGTCCATGTGGCGGGCGGAGCCAAACTTTGTCCCGCAGGCCCTTTTGCTTCTCACCCCGTGCTGCTCCGGAGACGCGGAAGGTCCGCGTTCACAGGGGGCCAGCACCGGGGGCGCACATGAGCGCAAAAAAGAACGTTGTCCGGTGGTTCGTGCTGTTCCTCGCCCTCTCTGCGGCCGCCCATGCGGAGGACCGTGGCGGGTATCCGCCCAACGTGCAGGCACACGCCGTGCGCAGCGGGCAACGGTGAACGGCAAGGGGGGCCACGGCCCCCCTCCGGTACGCCATGCTGTGGTCCATGGCGTCTGCGGAAAAAGCGTTGTCGTGGCGGCTCTACGCTCTGGTTCAGGAAGGCCGCCTGCAGGCGGTTCTCGACCTGCTCGGAGGTGTCGACCTGCCCCTGAGCAGCGACCACCACCGCCAGCGGGCCTACGCCCTGCACGTCCTGGGTCACCGGGAAGCGGCGCACGCGGCCATCGGGGCCGCGCTGGACACGGACCATCCCGACTTGAAGGGCACAGCCTACGGCGAGCTGGCCGTGATGCTCATGCGCGAGGGCGACTTTCAGGGCGGCCTGCGCGCCTACCACCAGTCGCTGGCCCTGCTGCGTCATGACCGTGGACGGGTCCAGACGCTCTACAACCTCGCATGGACCTACCTGCGCCGCACGGAACTGGATCTGGCGCGGGACACCTGCGGTGAGGGCCTGCGCCTGGTCTCACGCTCGGCAGACCCCCTCGCCCGCCAGCAGCGTCCAGGCTTCGCCGGGTTGCTGACCCACCACGCCCGCGTCACCGGGCAGTGGGACCTGGCCCTGGAGCGCGCGCAGCAGGCCGTCGACTGCTCGCCGGCAGACCGCTCACGCGGCGCGGCTTTCCGCGCGCTCGCCACCACCCTGCGCCTGAGTGGGGAACTGGATGGGGCCAGGGAAGCGCAGCTGCGGGCCCTGGACTGGACCAGCGAGGGCCGCGAGGCCCTGACCGACCGCCTGCACCTCATGCTGATCCAGCTCGCTCAGGGCGAGGACGTGAGGTCCGGACTCCAGGTCATCCTGCCAGACGCCCACCCGGTCGACGCGGCCCGCGCGCAGTTGCAACTGGCCCGCTGGAGCCTGCTGGAGGGAGACCACTGCGCCGCCCTGGGGAGCCTGCGGGCTGCCCTGGCGGCCGACGAGCCGTTTGCCGTCCTGGACGAGGCCCCGGCCCTTGCGGGACTCTACGCATGGGGCCAGGAGGCGGGGCTGGACCTGCCTGCGCCGGCACCAGGACAGACGCCGCGTCTCCACCTGACGGTGCGCGGGCAGCCGCAGGTGGCGCTAAACGGCGCAGTCCTGGAAGACCTCGGGGCCGTCCATGTGGGGCTGCTGCTCTCCTTGCATCTGGAGGGGCCGGCCACGCCGGCCACCCTCGCCGGGGCCCTGTTCGATCTCGCGCCGGAGGAACGCGCGCGGGGGACGCAGCGGATCAAGCGGGCCGCGCAGGCCGTCCGGCTGTTCACCTGCAGCGACGGGGCCGTGGTCCTGGAGGGCGGCCTCTACCGGCTCGGCGCCGCCTGGCGCGTCACCAGTGATCTGAATGGGGGCCACGGTCCCGTCCTGATGGAACTGTACGGCCCCTGGATCGCTACCCTCCAGTAGCGCCGCTGGCCTGCCCGGGTGCCCAGGCCAGCGGCATGCCGGCGGGCCGGACCCCCGGTTCGCTCAGGTCTGTGCTCCACACCCAGGTGGGCGACAGGCTCAGGCGACCCCGGCGGAGCTGCACGGCGTCGCGCTCACCCATCACCGAGCGCAGCACCGACAAGTGGTAGCGCAACTGGTCATAGAGGGTCCGCTCGTCGCCCTCGCCCAGCACCTCGTCCACCACCACGCGCCAGGGATGGCTGCCGCGCTCGATCAGGTAGGCCAGCAGCGCCAGCGCCTGGCCCTGTCCGTACACCGGCGCGAAGCGGCCGGACACCAGCAGTCCCGGCTGGCCGAGCGTCACCACCTGGGCGGTCCGCGCCGGGGCGATGGGCAGCTCGGTTCCCAGCCGGTCCCGCAGGTCCGGGAGTGAGCGCAACTCGTCGAGCAGCGCAAACCTTGAGCCGGACAGGGCCAGTCCGGGGACTTCGCCGCCCCTGGAAAGGACGCCCGCCGCCGCGTGCAGCGCGAGCCGGTAGGCGACGTCCGGATGAACTTCCCGGACCGTTTCCACGCTGGCTGGCGGTTCCAGCAGCGACAGCAGCGCCTGGATGTCCGGCGCCAGTCCGTGTGCCTCTCCCCGGGCCAGCGCGAGATAATGCAGGCGCGTGGCTTTGAACCGCTCGCCCTGTAGCCGGTGGACAGTGCCCGCCGCGAGCGCCGCGTGCGAGGCCGTGAGCGTGTCCCCGCGCGCGCGCGCGAGTTCCCCTGCCGCTTCTGCACGGGCCAGGGCCTGCGTCCCCTCGCCGCTGGCCCGGTGGACGCTGCTCAGGGCCACCAGCAGGGCCCCCTGCCACGGCCTGGCGGCCCGCTGGGAGCGGGTCAGGGCCAGACCTTCCTCGGTCAGGGCGCGTGCGTCGGCCAGTGCCCCGGCCAGCAGCGCCGCCCAGCCCAGATCGTGCAAAATCGCGGCGCGCTCGTACGTGTTGCGCCGCGTTTCCAGACAGAGGGTCCAGCTTGGGGGCGGCCGCCGCCAGGTCCAGTCCGGCGGCGGCGTCAGCGGGCTGCCCGGGGGCACCCAGGCACCCAGAAGAGGGGGAATCGGCGTCATCTGAGACTTACCTCCGGCATTCTCCTGAGCATACTGGCCTGGTGGCGTGACCGTCGTTCAGCGCACGTCCACCGTGAAGGGCACCTCGACCACACTGTCCTTCCGGTCGGCGGCGCCCACGGTAATCGCCAGTTGTCCGGTGACCGCCGTGCCCGCTGCCGGCTTCTGGGTGAATTTGAGCTCCACGCAGCCCTGCGCCCGGAAGGCGTTATAGACGTTGTCGAAGAATTTCTGAAGTTGTCCGGCGCTGGTCGCTTTCTGGAAGAGGCCGCCCGTGCGCGCGGCGATGTCCTCGGCGTCACGGAAGTCCAGCGTGTCCTGGGCGTCCAGGCCGATGATGTACAGCGGCGTGCCGTTCTTGTTGGCGGCGGCGATCACCTGCGCAGGTGAAGTGAAACTGCCGGTGTCCTGGCCATCGGTCAGGACCAGCCCGCGCGCGTTGCGGCCGCCGCTGGCCTTCAGCAGGGCGCTGGCATCCAGCATCGCGTCGTACAGCGGCGTGCCCCCGCCGATAAAGGTGGCCTGGTCCACGGCTTTGGTGAGAAGCGCCCTGTCCCCGGTAAAGTCCTGCCACAAATAGGAGGCCAGCAGATCTTCAGAGGGAGAGGTGGCCGTGTCGAACGACAAGATGGCCGCTTTGTCCGACGGGCCCATCCGGTCGACGAATGCCCGGGCCGCCGTGTTGCGGAGCTTGCCTGGATCCGTATCCTGCATGCTGCCCGTGCTGTCGAGGCTGAGCGTGGCCGTGACCACATCCTGGCCCTCCACGTTTCCGCAGACACGTGCCGAGGCTGCCCCAGCACTCAAGTTCTTGACCGTCACCGATTTCAGGGTGGCCGTTCCCACGATATCGGTGCCCTTAAGCGGCGTGAAGCCGAACTGGTAGGTGCTGACGTCCACAAACCGCACGCCGTTGATGGTGCCGGTGGTCGCGGCGGGTTCCGTGGGGGGTTCCGTGGGGGGTTCCGTGGGGGGTGTGGTGGGTTCGGTACCACCACCGCAGGAAGCCAGCGTGAGGGTGAGGGTGATCAGGGCCAGTGGAAAGACTCTTTGCATGCTGTTCTCCAGGGGGTGGGAAGGGGGAGTCGGGATTAGAGGATCAAGCGGTGCAGTCTCGTCTTGCGGGTTCGCCGTTGGGCTGGCCGGGGTCATAGACACTCAGCAGCCCTTCTGCCGTGTGCAGGAAAGTGATGGACCCGAATGGACATGGCGTCACCACCTCCCTGGACAGTAAAGCGCCGGCGTACGATTTGCGGGAAAAAAGCAAGTCCAGGTCAGACGCCGCTCAGACCACCAAGCGTCCTGGGTGGGAACAGCGAATTTGAACGCCAGGACGTGGCATGAGTTCGGTCCCATGTGCCCGTCCACCACAGTCCATCTGTAATCCCTGCAAATTCGTCTCAACACCGTAGTGAAGCAACAGCAGAATGCTTCCTGCCCCGTCAAAACACTCTGACGTCCACCCGCCACCCAGCGGCTGTCTGCCGTGGTTTGCACCAGTTCTGTGCCTGTTCTCCCTCCCTTGTCCATTTCTTCTCTTCGCACCCTGGCCGATCTGATGTTTCACCTGGCCCAGGCGCACGAGAATTCATCACCAGCCCTGGCCTGGACCAGGGGACACAGAACGGCGGCAAAGAGCCAGTGGTTCTTCCACCACTATCGGTGAGGCACGTCCAGCGAAACCCGCATTAAACGAATCCTGTTGCCGTCCAACCAGTCCTCTTACAACGTAAAAATGCTCTATGTGCCCGGCGCCGCGACAGGCAAAACCAGCCCATTCATGTGTTCACGTCTGGCCCTGGCCACCCACTGATCCCACTGCCGCATTCAGGCCACGGCCCGGTGTTGATGACCGGTGGCCGGCGCTGGCTTGCAGACCCTGGGGCTGGGCACCATGACGGGTCCTGCTTGGATCACCACCCGCCAGCGACAGGCCCCGCGTCCACCGTTATGCGCGGCAACATCAAAATATTGCCTTGAAAAGACCCGTGCCAGGATTAAACTTGTGAAGCCCCCATCCAACCTCAGTACCACCTTCCAGCACAACGCCACGCCAGCGAAGACCCGCGTGCGCAAGCCCGTGGGCAACCCGTTCACCCCCATCCTCGAAACGTTCACCCAGCTCCAGAAAGAAGGCCCGCAGCCAGAGGGGCTGCGGGCCTTCAGCGTGCGTCCTTTCCCCGGACGCCCCCAGCACCATCTGGCCATTGACGGACAGGGGGCACCCGCAGTTTTGCTGCGGGCCAGGGCCAACCCGACGCTCCACTTCGGAGTGCCGCACCTGGGCGTTGAACATGACGTCCTGTGCAACATCACCCACGCAGATGGCACACGCGACCAGCACACGTTTCTGGTGGTGCGCTGCCGGGGAGACGACGCCGGGGTCCACGGGTACTTTCTGAACGTTGTCGGGGGAGCGGTGCTGGCCCTGCCTGATGACGCCACAACACATGACGTCGCAGAGATGACCGAGCACGTCGCCTATGTGTTGGCCGACCTGAACCGGGAACCCCGCCTCGCGTCCCCAGAGCTGTGGGCGGAGGTTTTTATCATCGCGCGCGCAACTGACACTGCCCAGGCGGTCCAGGTCTGGCGAGACCACCCGGAAAACACGTACAGCTTCGGCACCAACGGCAAGCACGCCGAAGTGAAGTGCACCGTGGGAAAGGGCCGGCAACACAATTTCTCCCTGAAACAGTTGCGTTTGCCCTTTGACGGCGGCGACGTCACCATCCTCTCGCTGAAGCTGCAGCCGTCCAGGACGGAGGTGTCTCTGAGCGAATTGATTCGGGAGGTGCGGGCCAGACTGCTCCATGACCAGGCGATGCTGAAGAGGTTTGACTGCAACGTTGCGATGGCGCTGGGGCACACCCTGGTCCGTGCGCTGTCGACCGGGTTTGACACGCGGCTGGCCGCCAGGAACCTGCGGCTGATGGCGGCGGGAGACATCCCCTGCCTCTCTACTGCACTGCCGGAGGGCATTTCGGACCTGCGGTTCACGGTGAATGTCGGGTCGGTGCCCGCCAGCAAAGTGACTCCACAGGACAGTCTCCACGTGGCGCTGAATGTCCCACGCTCACGGCAACGTGGTATGGACTGACTTCAAAGCCGTGTCGCCCATCGGTCAAAGGGGCATTGGTCTACTGGCCTTACATGCCGGCTGACCACCACCCAGGGCTTTGGGCGCAAGAACAGGTGACAACACCTGGATCATGGGCAAGGCTGTTCAAAAGGTTCTGACCAAGAGGCTGTGGCTGTAAGTGTCTGCATGCTGCCCGTATCCCTACTAGCCTGGGCGGTGCCGAACGCATCGAACATGCGGTCTAGGGTGGCCCCACGTTCGTCAAAAGTGCAGGCCATGTATCCACTCAGCAGCAAGCGGGGCGCTTCAATTCTGGTCAATGCAGCTTGACGCTGGGCCTCGATCGCCGCCCGCTTGGTCTGCTCCTCCCAGGCGATCTGGCGCATCTTCTAAGCTTCCAGAGCGACGATCTACAGCGTGACGAGCGCAGTATTTGCCAGCGCAGCATTGGGGAGAGGTGCCACCTTGAGCAGCGACGCGGCCTGCTGTACCCGTCCCCCCCGGGCTCATCGGCCTGCATGGACTGTCCCGTCCCAAACGCATTAACTCTTCAAAATCCCACTTCAGGTCGTAATAGCTCATGCGGCGCCGTCCAGCGTCTGCGCGCCGCGCCGCCCACCACTTCCGAAGACCCCGTTGCCGCGAACTGCTCGTCAACGACTGGAACCTTCATGACGTCCTTGAGGGCCTTGAGCAGCACGGCTGCGTCGAACATGGCCGACACGAACCTGGCTTTGTGCGCGCCCAGCACCCTGTTCTCTCGTTCGATTTGCTCGTAGCGCTACACCTGGGTCAGCCGCTGTTCGCCCTTGCAGGCGGCAGCAAAAGCGCCCATCAGCACTGCGGGCGTCACGAAGATACCGCCGAGCACCGTGTCACCCAGCGTCATTCCGCCGCCGAACCACACCAGCAGGCCGCTCTTGGCCGCCCCGAGGGCTGCAGCGCCCGCTCCAGCACCCGCAACAGCAGATTTGCCCAGGCCACTGGCCACCTCATACGAACTGATCTGTGCGCCCCCGAAGGCCGCGAACTTTTTCGGAATCAGGTTCAGTCGGATCTGAAGATCAATGGCCGAGTTTTTCAGTTCGTCTTTGTGGCGTAACCACAGTTCCGGGTAACGGGCTAGGGAGGTCTTCAGCATGAGGTACTGGTGGGCTACGAAGCCCACAAAGCGCTCTTGTGCCGCCGCCGAATGAGCCCGGAAACCGACGTACAAGCGCGATCTGGCCGCACCTACGCCGCCACGGCCTGGGGGTGGACTGAGGTAGATCCCGCAGGAATTATGGCGGGGCAGTAGACAGGAGGCACCGGAACAAGCATGTGCGGCGCCTCACTGGTTCTGTCCTCCCTGCTTTATTTGAAAGTCACACTCGCCTCCTGCCCCTGAATGCCGCCCTGCTCCACCGGCACCACGCGGTACACGTCGCCCGCTTTACCCTGCGCGTCGGTGTAGGTGGGCGAGGCCACCACGCCCAGGCGCTCCTGCCGATTTCCACGTGTGCGGTACACGGCGTATGACGCTGCGCCCTTATCCGCCGTCCAGCGCAGCACCGCACCGCCGCCGCCCGCACTGACGCTCAGGCCCTGAACCAGTGGGGTGGCTGTAATGTTCAGCGGCGTGGCCCCACTCACGTTGGAGGGATCGCTGCGCTTGCCCCTGGCGTCCAGCGCGGCCACCAAGTAGGCGTAGGCGAAGGGGGCCTGCACATTGCGGTCTGTAAAGACCTTGGTGGTGCCGGGCAGCCGGGCCACCAGCACCAGGTCGCCCTGCGGGTTCTGGCGGAAGACCTCCACCTGTGCTGGGGCCGCGCCTGCGTAGGCCCAGGTCACCTTCAGGGCACTGTCCTGCGGGGCCACGCTCAGCAGCGTGGGGGCGTCGCCGCCGATGCGTGGCGTGACCACCGCCACCGGCTCGCCGGGTTTGCCGCTTACCCCAGAGGCGCTGACGGTGATGACCCGGAAGGTCATGCCCGTCCCCGGCGAGGCGTCCAGGTGCAGTTTCAGCGTGGTGGCGGCGATGGGCCGGGGCGTCACGCTCACGAACTGTTCGCTGGGCGTGGTGGCCGTTGCGCCGCGCACCACCAGATAGCCGATGGGCTTGCCGGGTGCGGGTTGCCAGCTCAGGGTCAGGGTGTTGGCGTCCTCAAGTTTGGCCTTCAGCCCCTTGGGCGGCGCGGACAGGGCAGGATTCAGCGGCTGCGCCCCCCGGATGCTTAATGGCCCGGTGGGGCCAGCGGCCAGTTTGTACCCCAGGCCGTACACGTAGCTTTTGGCTTCCTCAGTCGTGGTATCGGTATAGGTGCTGCTCCCCGCCGCCACCTCGCTCAGCGGTTTGAGGGTGTCGGGGGAGCTGCCCCGGTAGACCATCAGGCCCAGGATGCGCGGGTCTTTCACGGCGTTCCACATCAGCTTCACGGCCCCGCGTCCGTCCGCGCCGAAAGTGATGACGGGTTCTACCAGACTGGCACGCGAAAAGGGTTCGGCGTCACCCGTGTCGGCCACCAGCACCGCCGTTCTGGCGCTCTCGCGTCCGAACAGGTCCAGCGCCGCCACCTGATAGCTGTACTTGGTTTTGGGCTTCAGCGGCAGGGCATCGTCTTTGAAGCTCACGCGGCCCGGCTGGGCGGGGTCCACCGTCGGAAAGTACGGCGAGGGTTGCAGCAGGAGCGGCGTGGCATTACCCTCAGCGCGGTAGACCTGGTAGGCCATGACCTGCCCGCCCGCACGCTGCCACGCCACGGTCACGCGGGTGCGCTCCGGCACGGCACTGAGCTTGCCCGGCGCGGGGACGGCGGGGGGCTGGCCGGGTGTCACCGTGGCTGTCCCCACGGGCGTTTCCTTACCGCCGCGCACCGCCACCACGCGGTAGCTGTAGCGGGTGCCGTCCTTCAGGCCCGTTTCAGTAACCAGCAGATTCAGAGTTCGGGCGATGCCGGGACTTGCCAGCGTTTGCAGTTGCAACCCCAGTTTCTCGAAGGGATCAGTGACGGGTGTGCCGAACTTGGCCTTCAGAAAGTCGTACTGCTGGGCCGTGACCCAGCCGTTCTTGATGGCGTCGGCTTTCGGGGCGATGCCAGGCAGATCACGCCTGACCTTGCCGCTGCCGCCCTCACGGATCAGGCGGTAGGTGTCGGGCAACGTGTCGCCGATCAGCGTCCAGCGCAATAACGCGCCGCCAGGCTGGGGCAGGGCCGCCACGCCCGTCTTGGCCGGATCGGGGGCAACGCCTTGCTGGACTGGTCCGGTCTGGGGCGTGTTCTGGGCGCGGACGGATGACGGGTTGCTTAGGCCCAGCAGCAGCAGGGATATGGCCAGCAGATGCGACAGTCTGATCGGCGCGTGGGCGCGGCGCGGGTTTGAATAGCTGGACGTTTTCATGACGCTCCTCGTGCGGGCCTCCGGGTGAACTTGCTCCAGAGGCCCGGCGCTTGCTAGAGGCTCAGGCGAATGGACTTCTCGATGTCCACGTCATCAAAGACAGGCAGCGAGATCTGTATACGGGCCGTGCCTTTCACGTAGCTGTCGTCCTGGCTGAGTTGGAAGTCAGCGTCCAGACTGACCGAGGCGCTGATAGAGCCGCCTATGCCGCACAGGTGGGCGCTGACCCTGGCCCCGGCGTACAGGCCCACATGCCCGTTGACCTTGAACGTGGGCGATACGACGACTGCGCCGTCTACGGCGGCATACAGCCGGGCATCGAAACTCCAAGAGTAGTTGCAGATGAGCGCGCTGCCGCCGCCCCCGGCGTGGTAGATGTTCTCGATGGCAGCTCCGGCGGCCAGTCCAAATGAGCCGACAGGTTTCACGAACTCAGGGGCGCGGCCATCCAGCTTGCCGGTCATCACGTAGCCGTCAACGGAGGCTTTGAGGATCGCCAGATCCACCTGCACTGAGACCCGCCCGGCACGGTAACGCGCGGCGCACGCGGCGCTGTTAGTGGGGTTGCAGTACGCCCCAGTTTCACTGGCGGGCCGGAAAGTGCCGATATACAGGTGTGGAGTCTCGGAAATCGCGATACTGGCCGCGCCCTGCACCGTCAAGATGCCGCCCGCCATGGACAGTGGCCTCAGGTCTGAACACTTCAACTCGCCCACGCTGGCTGGCCCCACGCACAGATCCACGAACAGGCCGCTCAGGTTCACTGTTCCGGCGAAACGGGCCTGGGGTTTGCCGCCCCCGAAGTAGCCCGCCGCCGTATTGATGCCCCCGGTCAGCAGGTAGCCGTCCCCACCGAAGCGCAGTTGCGGTTTGTCGGTGCCTATCTCCGCGACGATGGCCGCGTGCAGCTCCGTATCGTCCACGCCGGTAAAGGAGGCCACCACGCCAGCCGTCAGGTGCAGACCCTTGCCATCATTCGGGCGTTTGTTCAGGTCACTAAAGTAAATCTGCCCCTGGCCCCACTGCATGTTGTAGGCCAGCCCGCCGGTCACCTGGTAGATGGTGATGATCGACAGCGGAATGCCGTCTGAGACCTTGGCGTTCGCCAGCAGATACCAGTAACTCTTGCTGCCCTTGTGCCCGAACAGGCCCTTCACCTGCATAGACAGTTTGTCGCTGACGCCCACGCTGCCGCTGTCGAAGGCCAGCTCCTGGGCGACGGCGGGCGCTTCACCTGCACCGAACGCCCGCAAACCCAGGCCCGTCAGGTCTGTCTCACTGCCCTTGAGGGTGATGACAACCTTATTGTCTGTCGTTGACATGACCTCCTGATCCACGTCGTCCACAGACAGTTTCAGTTTGTAATCCTGCGCGTCGGCGCCCAGGACAAAGCGCGACGGCGCGGTAACGTTCTTGCCGTTCTCGTCGGCGTTGCCCAGTGCGGACAGGCCCGCCAGGATCATCTTGCCCAACAGCGGTTTTGCGAGGCTGTTCTTCGTTGCCTCGACCGCGTCCTCCTTGGAGAACGTCATACTACTCAGGGTGATGGGATTGCCCGCGATCTTGCGGTCCTGGCCCTGAATCGCGTCGCAGCGGCTGGACGGCAACTGCACCAGCCCACCGTCGATGATCAGCATGTAGCAATTCAGCTTCAGGCCATCGCCGATCCTTGAGAGATCGAAGGTGCTGCCCAGCAGATTGAAGGTCAGCACGCCCGCCAGGTTGGTGCTTCCCTGCACGTCCCTGGCTGTGAAGCTGCCGTCTGGCCCGTAAGCGCGGGTCAGCCCGGTCTTGTCGAGGGTGACGGCTCCCTCGTTGGGGCCGGTGATGTACCAGGTGCCGGTTAACTTGCCGCCACCCACGAAGGGCAAAGGCCCGAATGCCCCGGTAGTCAGGCTGCGAATCAGGTTGGTCTTGACCATGACCACCACGACCTCGCGCGCGTCGTAGGGAATGCCGCCAGTCAATTCGGTCTTGCCGGGAGCCACCTTGCCGTCCGGTCCGTCGATGTTGAGGTTCCAGCCGCGTGTACCGTAGCTGACCGGCACCTTCTTGACCAACTCCACCGAGAGCGTCTGCTCTGGGCTGGTTTCACTGTCCCCCTTGGTGGCGTCGTACTGCGCCACGGTGTCGATGGTGATCTGATTGGACAGCCACAGCAGCCCCTGCCACTGCGGCCCCACGTCCGGCACCGTCACGGCGCTGGGCGCTCCACCGTAGGTCTGACGCAGCAGCGCGGCTTGCGAGGGTACGGCGGGCAGCAGGCCCCCGCCTGCGCGGGCTGCGGCCTCGGCCAGTCCTATTGCGGGCTTTTCCGGCGTGCTTTCGAGGGTTTTAACGGCAGCTCCGTCTGGCTCCACGCTACGTTTGCTACTCAGATCCAGATACGCCGTGGCGGTCTGCGAGCCGAGGGCAATGGCACTCACGGACACGCCGGAATCGCCCAGTTTCATCACGCCCCCGTAGGTGGTGATCTTGCCGCTGTTGCCGTGCGGCAGGGTTGGGAACGAGGCCACGCTCCTACCATTCAAGACCCGCGCGGACACCACGTCACCCGCGTTGCTCAGGTACAGCTCCGGGAAGGTCAGGAAATCGGTTTGCCCCGCCCCCAGGATTTCCTGAAGCTGCTCGACGGTCTTTGGCCCCGTCCCCTGGATGGGTGGCGGAAACTTGACCACCAGGTTCCCGACGCCGTTGCCTGTAGACACGCCTTTACTGGCGGCCTGATCCAGCGCGGTTCGGCCCTTGTCGGTGGCGTAGCCGATGCCCGTGCCGGTGCTGGTGGGCAGTTGTCCCGTCTGTGTGTATTTCAGGAAGGGGCTGGGCGCGCTCACATCGCTAACTCCGGTGTTCTTGCCCTGGGCATACACGGTGTTCAGCAGACCAAGCCGCTGCTGCTCTGGGGCCACCATCACGGGTGTTCCCGCAGAGTTCAGCTCCACGTTGAAAGCTGGATCGAAGACCTGATTGATGAGTTCATTGATCAGTTCCTGGGGTCCTCTGGGGCCGGGCGCTCGCTCCTGGGTGTAGACAGGCGGCTTGTTCACCACCGTTGCCAGCGTGAAATCCGGCGAGGTCACCACGGCTCCGTTCAATACTGCTCCACTGGCCGAAAAAGTCACGCGGCCCACGCGCAGCCTCATGGGCGAGAAGGCCGGAAACTCGGTGTACACGGTATGAATCTGGTTAGGGATGATGGCACCGTTCTTAGGGGACGGTGGCTCGGCAGTGAAGCTGCCCGACACCAGATAAGCGGTGTCGCCGTCCACCTTGACCTTGAGGTGAGAGGCACCGATGTTGCCCAGCGCCACCGGGGTCAATCCAATGACCAGCGGCGTGTCGTCGGCCACCGCCAGGGTGGCCCCGAAGTCGTCGGGGTTAAAGAGCGGGCCAGACTGCGGCCTGACCGCGCCCAGAATCTTGAACTTGAACCGATCCTCGCCCTCGCCCACCACCAAGAATTTGGGCAGGCCGGGTTCGGTCAGGTTGACGGTCTGGAGGCTGATCTGGCCGGGGAAGACAGCTTTACTGTCGCCGGTTACACCCAGCACTTCCACGCGCAGCAGGAAGCGCCCGCTCTTGTCGTCGGGCAGTGTGAGCGGCACCGTGTTCTGGCCCGAATTCAGCAGCACCTGCCGGGTGTCCAGGGTCAGCGGCTGGCCGTCGGGCTGGTCTTTCACGTTGAGTGGGGTCCAGGTCCAGCGCAGGTTGACCGTGCCGCTGCCTGAGACGTTCAACAGCGCCACCGACCGGGTGGGCATACCCAGTCTGATCTCGGCGGGGGTGGGCGCGGCAATGGCGGCCCCCACCAGGGGCCTGATCTCGGTGCTGAAGCCTTTGATGCCCACGGCGGCGTCGATCACGGCGGCCACCACCACCGTCCGTTCGGACGCCTGATCGGCCTTGAGGGTCAGCTTGACGGTATAGACCCCGCTGACCGCAAAGACATGCGGAACCTCTGCATCGGCCTTGACACTCTGTTTGGGTGTACCGTCGCCGAAATCGAGCGTGTAGACGTACTGGGGATAGCTCTGAATGTTCCCGACGTTCACCGTGCTGGGCGTCCCGGCACGGGACGCCAGAACTTCCAGGGTCGGCATCGGAACGGTGACCACCACTGGCAGCGTTCCCAGCAGCTCGCTGGTCTGGTTCAGACTGACCTTGATCAGGAAGGTGCCGTCCTTGACGTAGACGTGCGTTCCCAGCGGGAAGGTGCCGTCACCCGCGCCGCTGGTGTTCAGGGTCTGGGTCTGGCCGTCGCCCCAGTCCACCTTCAGCGCGGTTCCGGCAGGCACGTCGCCCACGCTGAGGGTCACGGTCTGATCCACTGCCGGACCCGCCGGGTCCACGGCCAGCGGAATCTGGGCCGCGACGACGGTGATCGGCTGGATGCAGGGCGGGGCATTGCCCACCTTGACCTGCACCACGAAGCTGGCCGCCTTGCCGTAGGTACGCTGCTGGACGTTCTGCTTGGACCCGTCGCCTGCTGTGGTGAGGGCCTGCGACACGCCGGAAACCACCGTGCCGTCGTTCCAGTCCAGCGTGTAGGCCGTGCCTGCCGCCAGCCCGTTGACCTTGACCTCCACGGCTTTCCAGCGCACCGGGGAAACGGTCAGGACTTCCAGCGAACAGGGAACGGGCTGCACCGTGACGGTTACAGGAACAGGCGCAACACTGCCCAGAGGTGCGCCGCCGCGCAACAGGCGCACGAGGTAGGTGCCTGCACTGCCGTAGCTGTGATTCAGGCTGACGGCGGCGGGAACCACCGTCGTGTCACCCCAGTCGAGCTGATCGCCGGGTTGAATATTTGCGAGTGTGGCCGTGACCGGCTGCCCGGTCTGCATGCTGGCCGGACTGACACTCAGAGTGGGGACGGGAAGAATGACCACCACGGGAACGGGGGTAACTCCAGCAACGGACTGTCCACCCCGCAGGAGCTTCACAGCGAAGGTCCCAGCTTTGCTGTAAGTGTGGGTCAGGCTGGCTGCCACTGGCACCACCGAGCCGTCACCCCAGCCGAGTTGATCTCCAGGTTGAGTGTTCGTCAGGATAGCGGTCACCTTTTCGCTGATTTGCACGGCATTGGGAGAAACGGCCAGCGTTGGGGTGGACAGACTGACGAGGACGGGCTGCGGCGCAACGGTGGAGACAGGGGCGCCCTTCGCGTCCAGCAGGCGCACGGCAAAGGTACCCGCCTTGCTGTAAACATGCGTCAGGCTGCTTGCCACTGGCACGTTCGTGCCGTCGCCCCAGTCAAGCTGATCACCTGTCTTGAATCCAGTCAGGGTAGCCGTAACCTTTTCACCTGTCTGGACGGCGGTGGGCGAGACGCTCATGGTCGGAGTGGG
Source organism: Deinococcus marmoris DSM 12784 (assembly GCF_000701405.1). Lineage (GTDB taxonomy): Bacteria > Deinococcota > Deinococci > Deinococcales > Deinococcaceae > Deinococcus > Deinococcus marmoris. Next base: position 55,216 of record NZ_KL370780.1, on the reverse strand, counting down.
CGCTGGGGCCGTGACCGTCACGACTGCGGGGGGGACGCCAGCCAGCAGCTTGCCACCTCTGAGCAGGCGCACGGTGAACACCCCGGCCTTGCCGTAAGCATGAGACAGACTGGCCACCGCTGGGACCACTGAGCCGTCGCCCCAGTCGAGCTGATCGCCCGTCTGGAAGTTAGTCAGCGTCGCCGTGATCTTCTCACCCGTCTGCACGGCGGGAGGTGAAACCGCCAGCGTCGGGGTGGGCAGGGTGATCACAACCACAACGGGCGCGACGCCCGGGGCGGGTTTGCCGCCGCGCAGCAAACGCACCGTGAAGGTCCCGGGCTGGCTGTAGGTGTGCTGGAGACTGGCGGCGGCATTCACCACCGCGCCGTCACCCCAGTCGAGTTGATCGCCCGTCTGCACGGCGGTCAGCGTCGCCGTGATCTTCTCGCCCACCAGTGCCGCACCGGGGGTCACGTTCAACGTCGGATTGGGCAGGCTGACCACCACGGGCACGGGCGGGGTGGCCGGGTACGGTCTGGCATTGGCGTCCAGCAGTCGGACCAGGAAGGTTCCGGGCTTACCAAAGCTGTGGCTCAGGCTGGCGGCAGCGGGCACCACCGAGCCGTCACCCCAGTCAAGCTGATCGCCGGGCTGGAAATTCGCCAGTTTGGCCGTGACCTCTTCGTTGATCAGCACGGCGGGCGGAGCTACACCCAGTGTTGGATTGGGCAGAGGAGCCGTCACAGTGACGATGGCCGGCGGCACAGCGGCCAGGGGTTTCCCGGCCCTCAGCAGCCGCACGGAAAACGCGCCAGCCTTGCCGTAAGCATGCGTGAGGCTGGCCGCTGCTGAGACGACCGAGTTGTCTCCCCAGTCAAGCTGATCGCCGGGCTGGGTGTTGGCCAGGATGGCCGTAACTTTCTCACCGGTCTGGACGGCATTGGGAGAGATATTCAGCGTTGGAGTGGGCAGACTGACCACCACAGGGACCGGCGCGACGCCGAGGATGGGTTTCCCGCCACGCAGCAGGCGAACCGTGAAGGTCTCCACTGCGCCGTAAGCGCGCTGGAGACTCGGGGCGGCATTCACGACGCTGCCATCGCCCCAGTCCAGTTGATCGCCTGTCTGAAAGTTCGTGACTGTCGCGGTGACTTTCTCGCCGACCAGGACAGCATTCGGAGAAACACTCAGGGTAGGTGTGGGAATTGGAGCCGTGACCGTGATGATCACGGGCGGCACAGTCGTTTCGGCCATTCCACCAAGAATCCGGACGGTAAATGTTCCGGCCTTGGGATAGGCGTGGGTGAGGGTGGCCTCTGCGGGAACCCTGGTTCCGTCACCCCAGTCCAGTTGCTGGCCTGGACCCGCCGTCAGGACGGGCAAATTTGTGATGACCGCTGTCACTGGCTGGCCGATCTGCACCGCCGTGGGCACCACCTTCAGGGTAATGGTCGGCACGGCACTTACTGTGACGATGACGGGCGGCACGGTCTTCGCGGCTTCGCTGCCAGTGACGCGCACGGTAAATGTCCCGGCCCGGGCATAAGCGTGGGTCAGGGTGGGCGCCGCACCCACCGCTGTGCCGTCGCCCCAATCCAATCCACCGATAGATTGAAAGTCCGTCAGAGTGGCCGTAACTTTCTCGCCCGCCTGTACAGCGGTGGGCGACACGCTCAGGGTGGGTACCGGGGCCAGTACCGTCACGATGACCGGCGGAACACCAGAAACGGGCAGACCGTCCCGCCCGAGCAGGCGCACAGTGAATGTTCCCACCTTGCTGTAGTTGCGTTCGAGCCTGCTGGCCGCCGGACCAGTGATGCCGTCACCCCAGTCAAGCTGCTGGCCCGGCTGGAAATCAGTCAATGTCGCCGTGACCTTCTCGCCCACTTGCACAGAAGTGGGAGAGACACTCAGGGTGGGCGGCAGGGGAGTCACGTCCAGCTTATCTGACGCGCACGATGCACTCCCCAGGCCGTTGCAGAGCCAGCCAACACCGTAACCACCGGCCGACTTATAAACGTGGGTGACCGTCAGACTGGTCACCGGACTCGACGAGCCGTCACCCCAGGTAATCACACCTCTGGCACTGCTGACGGTGGCCGTCAGGGTCTGTCCTACAGTGACCGTGCGGGGAGAAAGGATCAGGAAATCCCTGGGCTGGGCCAAGGCCGGACTTCCCAGTCCTCCCAGACACAGCAGTGCCGCCACCAGGGCAAACAGCCGGAGAACAAACTTCATGCGTAACCTCCCCACCACGGACCGAGCAGATGCTGGCCCGCCCATCAGAAGTTGAACCGCAGGCCGACGCCGGCCTGATAAGAGTTGATGGTCCCGGGCCGGAAACGCAGATTGCCCGAGACCTGCAGTGGCCCCGAGACCTTGTACAGTGCCTGCACACCGATGTCCCCGGTCCAGCGCTCGGCGCCGGACGGCACATAGTTCAGGCTGCTGCTCAGACTCAGCGTCAGCGGATCACGCTTGTAGGACACGTTGCCGCTCAGGCTGCCGCCCACGCGCGTTTGCTGCGTTCCACCAATGTCCGGAAAGGGTGCAGCGTTCAGCGAGAGTTGAAGCTGGCCGTTCCAGGTGGGGTTGCTCAGGTTCAGGCCTGCGCTGGTGCGGTAACTGACGCGCCACTCCTGCGTGACCTGACCGTCCGGCGTGATGCCCGCTTGCCGCTGCCAGGTCACGCCTGCCCCCCCCTGTATTCCCAGAGTCGAAACGGCTGGCGGTGTCGTCGCCGCCGGATCTAGATCCGGAATTACGGGCGGCGGAGCGTAAGCCACGCTGAAATCCAGGGCGTGCGAGGGGCTGTCCCCCCCATTTCCGGCGTAGCCCAGCTTGCCAGACCACGGCGGGCCGGTGCGGCTGACACCGGCCCGCCAGCCCAGCGTGGCGGGCGTGGCCGCCTTCACGCCAAAATCTGCGCGGCCCCCCACGCTCACCCCGATGTCGCCCGTCCAGTTCTGAAGCCGGGTGGTGGTCAGACCGGTGTCCAGCGAGTAGCTGCCCTCGTTGTCCAGCCGCGCGGTGGCCGAGACTTTCTCGGCGGCACTCAGGCTAACCGTGCCGCCTGCGTTCAAGCCGTAGCGGGTGCTGGGAAGGGCCGCATTCCCACTGGAAAGCCGCAACGTCTCAGTGTGATCTGCCGTGGCTCCCAGCGTGACACTGCCCGGCCTCGGCCCCCCGAACTGCCCGGCGACAGATGCCCTGGCCCGCACCGCCAGATTGCGCGCACTGAAAGTGACGCCGCCCGCATAGGCGTTGACGTCGGTCAGGGTACCGCCTGTGCCTGCTGTCCAGGTCCACTTCGGGGAAAACGCCCCGCTCACTCCCAGATCGCCGCTGAAGACGCGGTAAGCCGTGCCCGATGAATCGCCATCGGTGTAGACCAGCGTGGAGGTGAGGCTCCGCAGCCCGCGCGTGGGGGCAGTAAAGCTCTGCTGGGCCAGCAGCACTGCTGTCCTTGATCCGGTAGTCAGAGTGCGGGAGGCGTCGTACTGGGTGTACAGCACGCGCTGGCCCAGGGTATACGTCACGTTAAAGTTCTGGCTCTCCGGTCCATTCCAGGAGGCGCGGGCCGAGAGCTGGCCTCCCAGCGCCTCGCCACGCCAGTCGGCGTCCGCGCTCAGCCCCTGCCACAGCGGTGTGCCAGGCAGGAAATACCGAACCTGAAAGCTGCCTTCTGCGTGCGCGGCGCTGCTCAGGACACAGGCCAGTAACACACCCAGTCCCCGCAGGCGTAGCTCTCGCGGTCGCCAGGCGGTCATGGACCGTCCGCCGCTGAATATCCGCCGTCCCAGCGCTCTTTACTGAGCTGTGCCGACCCATCGTTTCGCCTTGCCTGGCTTGCTTGCATGGGGACTCCTTGTGGGGGGAGCGATTGTGCCTGCGTTCAAGTTGCTGGTGGTGGGCTTTGAGGGAACGAAAGTTCTGTGCTGCGCAAGACAGGATGTTGAAGACCGTTTCCAGACATCAGCCCGCGATCAGCCCGCGAACTGGGTCGCTGCCTCGGCAGGCTGGGTTTACGGGCCCTGGCCTAGGACTACTGAATCGCGGCGGGCTGGCAGCGGTCCGGTTCCCAGGCATGGGCTCCCCTGTTCATCTGGGCGATTCCGGTACCGCAGTTCGATCCGCCGGGTTGGACCGTTATCCTTTCTCTTCACTGAGAGGGGGTTTGGCACGCTTCAGCAAGCATGTATGGTTGCAAATCAGGAGCGTGAACCGCGCCATGCGGAGCAGTCAGGACCGGACTTATGGCCTAGAGGGGTGTCACTCGGCGGGCCGAGGACACACCGCTCAGGGCACAGGGACGGCGACGCCGGAGATGCTGGCCGCTACGGGGACAGTGCTGCCCATCCTGCTGCCGTTGCCAAGTTGACCGTTGCCATTGAGGCCCCAGGCGGTCACGGTGCCGTCTGCTTTCAGGGCTAGACTGTGGTAAGACCCGCCGGCCATAGCCACGACATCACTTAGACCGCCGACTGCGACGGGGACGGCGCTGCCC